>JAEVZQ010000453.1 GCA_023392135.1 Pseudomonadota bacterium
CCTTTCGGCCCGCCCAGGGTGAAAGCGGGTTCACCGCAACGGCCTTCAATCGGCGGTCGCTGGCGTTCGTTCTTGCGGCGTTTCTGCTGCTCGTGGCCGGCAATGAGGCGTTGGCGCAGATCCGCACCACCGGCGGAAACGGCAGCATCATCGATGCGCTGATCAAGTGGACGCCGCTTCTGCTGTTCGGCCCGCCGGGCGAATTCGGCGGGTTCGTGCTCAACATTGCCGTGAGCTTCCTCGCCATGGCCATCGGGACCATCACCGGGCTGATCCTGGGACTTGGCCAGATCTCGCTTTACCCGATGATGCGCAAGATCTCATGGGGGATCACGCAGTTCTTCCGCAACTCGCCCTGGCTGGTCCTGCTCTTTTTCGTGATGCTGCTGACGCCGTTTCAAATCAGGATTGCGGGCGTAACGATTCCGCTGCCCGACTGGATGAAAGCCACGATCGGACTGGCACTACCGATCATGGCCAACATGGCGGAAGTCGTCCGGGGCGCAGTCAATTCCATCCCGACCGCACAGTGGGAATGCGCAGAAAGCCTCGCCTTCACGCGGATGCAGACGCTCTGGCGCATCATCCTGCCCCAGTGCCTGAAGCGCATGATCCCGCCCTGGATGAACTGGTATGCCATTCTGACCATGGCAACGCCGCTGATCTCGATCGTGGGTGTCAATGATGCCATGACCCTGGCGCAGGATGCGCTCGCCGCCGAGCAGCGGACCGAGTTGCTGATGCCGATGTATGGTATGCTCCTGGTTTTCTTTTTCATCTACTGCTACCCGATCGCGCGCTGGACGATTTACCTTGAGCGCAAGTACGCCGTGAAGATCTGAGGAGCCCGCCCCGATGCCGCTCGCCACGACCAGCGCCACCACACTGGCTGCGAACGGCTGGACACCGGATCAGCCGATCATCTCCATTCGTGACGTGCACAAGTCGTTCGGCGATGTGGAGGTGCTGAAAGGCGTCACATTCGACGTTCGTAAGGGCGAGGTCGTGTGCATCATCGGCCCGTCCGGGTCGGGAAAATCGACGCTCCTCCGCTGCATCAATGCGCTCGTTCCGATCGACAAGGGGTCGATCAAGGTCGAGGGCCAGGAGGTGCATGATCCCGCGCTCGACAAGCTGGAGCTGCGGAAAAAGGTCGGGATGGTTTTTCAATCCTACAACCTTTTTCCCCACAAGACCGCGCTCGAAAACATCATGATGGCGCCGGTGCTCGTCCTCAAGCGCCCCAAGCCGGAGGTCGAAGCGCAGGCCCGGCGCCTGATGACAAAGGTGCGGCTCGAAGGCAAGGAGAACGCCTATCCCGGTGAGCTCTCGGGCGGTCAGCAGCAGCGGGTCGCCATTGCGCGGTCGCTCGCCATGAACCCGGACGTCATGCTGTTCGACGAGGTGACGGCGGCACTCGATCCGGAGACGGTGAAGGAAGTGCTGGTCACGATCCGCGAGCTCGCCGAGGAAGGCATGACCTGTATTCTGGTGACCCATGAGATGGGCTTCGCCCGCGAGATAGGTGATCACATCTATTTCACGGATCGTGGTGTCATCGTCGAGCACGGACCACCTGCGACATTCTTCAAGGATGCTTCCGATCCGCGAACGCGCGAGTTTCTCAGTCAGATTTTGTAAACAACGTCAGTCGGGGTCGGCCCCGTAGCATCGCCGCACGAGGCGAAGGGATCAGCAAGATGCAGAGAAGCATGACCACCGAGGATCAAGCGCTTTGGCAGCGGGCCGAGCGTCATCTCGTTCGCTATGGGCATTTTTTCCAACCGGCGATCATTGCCTCGGCGAACGGCTCGTTCATGACGACGACGGATGGCCGGCGGCTCCTGGATTTCGCCTCCGGGCAGATGAGCACCATTCTCGGCCATAGCCACCCCGAGATCACGGAAGTCATTCGCGCTCAGGCCGGCGAGCTCGTCCATCTCTATAGCCAGCTCCTGTCGCGGCCGGTCATCGACCTTGCCGAAGCGCTGGCGAAAATTGCGCCGGGCAATCTCGAGCGTGTCATGCTGCTCTCGACGGGCGGCGAATCCAACGAAGCGGCCCTGCGCATGGCCAAGACGGCGAGCGGTCGCTATGAGACGCTGGCCCTGTCGCGCTCCTGGCATGGCGTGACCCAAGGCGCCGCGTCCGTGACCTACAACAGCAACCGCTTCGGGCACGGGCCCGCCGCGCCGGGCTCCTTCGTGCTACCCGCGCCGACACCCTACAGGCCAGCAGCTTTCACGCGCGACGGCAATTATGACTGGGAGGCTGAGCTCGACTACGGTTTCGAGCTCTTCGATCGGCAGTCGACCGGCAATCCTGCAGCTTTCATCATCGAATCCATCCTTTCGTCCGGCGGGGTGATCGTGCCACCTGCTGGCTATTTGAAGGCGGCAGCGGAACGTGCTCGCCAGCGTGGCATGCTGGTCATCGTCGACGAAGCTCAGACCGGACTCGGCCGGACGGGCCGGCTGTTCGATTGCGAGTACGACGGCATCGTGCCGGACTTCATTACGCTTTCCAAAACGCTCGGGGCTGGCCTTGCGCTTTCGGCCGTCCTGACGACGCCCGAAATCGAGGAGAAATGCTTCGAGAACAAATTCCACTTCTACACGACGCATGCGTCCGATCCCCTGCCGGCGGCGGTCGGACTCAAAGTGATCGAAATCATTCTGCGCGACCGGCTCGCCGATCGTGCACGGATTGCTGGCGAGCGGCTACGGAGCGGCTTCGAGACCTTGATGCAGCGGTTCGAGTTCATCGGCGACGTGCGCGGCCGCGGCCTGCTGATGGGCATCGAATTGGTGAAGGACCGGCACACCAAGGCGCCGGCCCCGGAGCTTGCGCAGCGCGTGATGAACCGCTGCCTCGATCTTGGCCTGTCGACGAGCATCATCCGCGGTGGATGGGGTGTGTTCCGGATTGCGCCGCCGATCACGATCACGGACGACGAGATCGACCTGGGTCTCTCGATTTTCGAGCAGGCCTTCAAGGATTGCTCGGCATAAAAGTTACACAGCATTGGCCAGCCAAGCCCTCGACATGATTTTTCATCGCGAGGCCGGCGATTTGCCCTCCGGGCAAGGCTCAGCGAAGGGGCTGGCCTTCGGCGTCAGCCCACCAAGCCGGCGAGGATCGTCCCCGTACGTGCGGCCCCGTCGAGCTCGAGACTGAAGGCCGGCGGCGGGAGTGTCAGGGCGCGCTCGACGGCGGCGGCCAGGGATGGAGGCGACAGATCAGCCTCATCCAGCTTCACCCCGAAGCCGCGCGCCTGAAGCAGGCCGGCACGACGGGTCTGCTCGGTCTCTCCAGCATCCGAGAATGGCACGAAAACCGCCGGGCAGCGCGCCGACAGCACGTCGGCGACCGTGTTGTATCCGGCTTGGGAAATCGACATCTTTGCAAGAGCCAACACCGCCGCAAGGTCCAGGATGAAGCGTTGAACCGCGATGTTGTTTCCCTCGCCGATTTTGCGAAGGTGGTCGAAATCCGAGTCCACCAGATTAGGACCGGTCAGGACGAGCCAGCGCGCAGCTGCCAGCGACGTCAGCGGCTTGGCAGCGATTGCTGCTTCAAGCACCTTGCGCCCAACCGCTCCACCACCCGCAGAAACGACGACGGCTGCATTCTGTCCAGAGTTGCGCTTGGACTGCGGCGGCGCGGGGGCGACTATGCCGGAATGAAAAACGCTTTTACGAAGGTCATCCGGAATTGGGAATGTCTCGTCAAGTTTCGCGAGCCTGGGATCCCCATGCACAATGATCGCGTCGAATGACCGGCGCAGGATCGCGATAGTCTCGTGAAGGCGCTGTGGGTGCCTGCTCTCCTGGAGGATGTCTCGAACAGATGAGACGACGACGGGCCGCGGATCGCGCCTGTGGGCCGCTTCCAACAACGGCAACAGTTCGAAACGCATTTGCCGTCGTCCAAACGGAAATGCTTCAATCAGAACGATGTCTGGATGACTGCGATCAAAAGCCCCCAAGAGTTCGGAAGTCCGTCGTTCTTTTATTTCGATACTGGCGGGCTCGCCCGTGATCATCACCAGGTCACTGAAGCCTTCCGGTCCGGCCTTGAGGGATAGGAGCTGGGTGACATTCAATCCGTCGAGATCAAGGTTCGCTACAGGCCCACCACCAGTTACCAGATCCACCTCGAACCCGGCATTCCGGAGACCATGCGCGACCCGGACGGCTCGGAAAAGATGCCCCACGCCAAGGAGGTGCTGCACGTAAAAGAAGACGCGCCGTCTCACTGAGCGGCTTCCGCTGAATGATGATCTCGCGTCTTGGCGAGCGATGCCTCGAAAAGCTGGCACAGCCTGCCGAGCCCTACCCCCATATCGAAATGCTCTCGCACGTGCTTTTCTCCTGCGCTCCCCAGCCGCTCGCGCACATCCGGGTTGCGGATGAGATGTTCCAGGGCTTCCGCGAGACCAGCACGATCATTCGGGTTCACCAAAAGGCCGGTTTCCTCATTCCGGATCAGCTCTGGAACGCCACCGACTCTCGTCGACAAACAAGCCAATCGCTGGCTCTGGGCCTCCATCAGCACGTTTGGCAAGCCATCGCGATCGCCATTGCGCGCTTTGCGACAGGGCAACACGAACACGTCCGCTGCGCGGTAGGCTGCGAGCACGTCGGATTGCGACTGCGCACCAAGCCAGCGAATGCGGTGCGCGATTCCGAGTTTCTGCGCGTGTCTCTGGAGCCGCTTCAGCAGACTGCCTCCGCCGATATGCGTCAGAACCCAATTCAGAGTGGCTGGAAGCCGCGCCAAAGCCTCGAGCAGATCATCAATTCCCTTCTTCTCAACCGCGCGCCCCACGATCAGCAAACGAACGGGGTCGGATTCCTCGCTGCCATCTCTCAGTGACGGCGGTGCCGGGCTCACGCCGAATGTCTCGAGGTCGAGCCCGTGATAGATGAGATTTACGCGGCTCCGATCCAAAGCAAGTTTCGCGAGCCGTTCGTAGCCGTTCCGTGTGCAGGTTGCTGCCCATTGCGCTGATGCAATATTGTCGCGCAATTCCCAATCCGGCGAAGTCCAGATGTCCTTTGCGTGGGCCGAGCAGCTCCACGGAAGGGCCGTCATCAGGCTCGTATAGCGGGTCACGGCCGACGGAGTGTGAATGAAATGCGCATAGAGCCATGTTGCTTCCGAAGGCATTTCCGCTGCCAGAACAGCAGCCTGAGCAAACCGGCGAAAGCGGTTAGGGCTGAAATCACGGCGAAGGTCGGTGAACCACATCGAAAGGGCTTGCCGGAATCCCGGCAGTCGCACGGCTCGGATCAGAGCACGCGCGACCCGTAGCGGCTCACGGTAAAGATACTCGGGAAGGTAAAGAATCGGCGCGGCAATCGCCCGGTGCACCGGATGCGTGGCAATATCCGTCGGAAAACGCATCGAGGCTATCAGCAGCCGAAAGCCGGCACGCTCCAGTCCGCATAATTCCTGCGCGATGAACGTTTCCGATAGCCGCGGGTAGCCCTTTACGACGACGATGATCAGTCCGAGCCCCACCGCCGCGCACTCCGTTATACCGCAACAGAGGCGGTCAGCTGATGGACGGTTCCATCCAAGTACGTGCCGACCATCTCCTGCACACTCTCAAGCCCCCCAAGATCGATTGGTGTGCCGGCTGCAGACGGTTGCGGTCGTGTCGGCAGCCGGTGCAGCGCGCGCGCCATAACCGACGGTTCATCTGCAGCGGCCGGCTCCAGCATATCGACGACGCCAAGCTCGGCAGCGCGCGTAGCGCGGATCAGCTGCTCGCGCCGGGGCCGGCTGCGGGGAACCAGCAGCGAGCGCTTGTCGAAAGACAGGATTTCGCAGAACGTATTATAGCCGCCCATGCTGACGACCGCGCGCGAACCCAGCATGATCGCTTCCATTTGTCTCTCGAAATCGAGGACCGTGATATTGGCGACATGCTTGGCTCGCGCGTGGATTTCCGCTCGAATTTCTCCCGACATGAACGGCCCCAGAACCATGACCAAAGGAAACTCGAGTGAGCGATCATATTCCCGCGCCGCGAGCACCTGCTGCATCAATGGACCGCCATCTCCACCGCCACCAGCAGTGACGAGAATGTAGTCCTCTGGAAGATCTTGCAGCTTCGAATGCGGAAGTCGCGGCTTGCTGCGCCTGAGATGTCCCGTGAACGCCATTCGCGACCGCACGGACCGCGGCACATTTAGCCCCTTGAGTGGATCCCAGAAATGCTCACATCCGTAAACCCAGACTGCATCGTAAAGCGCTTCGATTCTGCGAAGGGCGTCATTCCGCTGCCACTCCGCCCCCACCTGCTCGGGCGCATCCAGGACCTCCCGCAATCCGAGGACGAGCGTCGCACCAAGCGACTTGAGCATGACCAGTGTCTGCTCCAGCTCTCCCCTGAGGCCGAGCGGCTCTTTGTCAACGATGAAAATACTAGGCCGATATAGCTCTGCAGTCTGCCTGATGATGGCACGCCGCATTTCCAGCGTCTCCGCGAGATCAATGTGATCCGCCAGGGACGTATATTCGCCGTTGTGCAGCTTTATCACGCTCGGGATCTTTACAAAATCGACACGCGCGCGGAAATCAAAGGCGCCGGCTATCGAAGAGCCGGAAATGATTAGGACATGCAGCCTTTTATACCGCTCCACGAGCGCATGAGCGATCTCCCGGCAGCGGCGCAAGTGGCCCAGCCCGAACGTATCGTGGCTGTACATGAGCAAGCGTGCGTAGCCATGTCGTAGCATCGACCTGCCGCGAGCAAACCACTCCCAATCCGACCCCGACCCAAACAACTCGGCCACGGGGCCAGCGTTCCGGCGCGGAGATTTACTCCCCCGCTGCCTCTTGCTGGCGCTATTCGGTTGCAAAACGACTCAACCGTCAATTGAATTTTTGCGCAGAAAGGTAACCGGCAGCTTCGCTACTTGTAAGGATCGGCCGCATCACGCAGGCCGTCTCCGAGGAAGTTGAAGGCAAGCACAACGAGAATGACCGGGATCGCCGGCGTGAGCAGCCAGGGATAGAGCGCCACGATATTTATGTTTTGTGCTTCGGTGAGCAGAACACCCCAGCTCGTAATCGGGGGACGCAGGCCCAGCCCGAGGAAGCTGAGCGCCGTCTCTCCAAGAATCATACTCGGGATCGCGAGTGTTGCACTTGCGATCAGGTGGCTCATGAACCCCGGTACGAGATGCCGCCCGATAATCCGAACCGGACTGGCACCCATCAGCTGCGCCGCGAGCACATAATCTTCCTCTCGCAATGAGAGCAGTTTGGATCGCACCGCTCGGGCAAGTCCGGTCCAGTCGATGAGCCCAAGGATCACGGTGATAGCGAAATAGACCACCATCGGGCTCCAGGTCACCGGCATGATGGCTGCAAGCGCCAGCCAAAGCGGAATCGTCGGCAGCGACTGCAGGACTTCGATGATCCGCTGAATAACGAGGTCGATACCACCGCCATAGTATCCTGCCAGTCCACCGAAGATGAGGCCGAGCTTGAAGCTGATCGCCACTCCAAGCAAGCCGATGGTTAAAGAGACGCGCGCGCCGTAAATTATCCGAGACAGGACGTCCCGCCCAAGCCGATCCGTTCCAAGCAGGAATAGGGTCCCGTCCTGTGCGGGGCAGATCAGGTGGACATCGCTCTCGAAGATACCCCAAAAGCTATAGGTATCACCACGGCAGAAAAAGCGGATCGGCTGGACGACAGAATGGTCCGGTTCATACTGCCGCTTCAGCGTCTCCATGTTGAGGGAGTATTTCTGTCCATAAACGAACGGACCTGTGAACCGTCCTTCGTGAATAAGGTGAACGCGCTGCGGGGGCGCGTAAATGTGGTCGATGTGGCGCGACTGATAGTGATAGGGGGCCAGGAACTCACAGAGCAATATGCCGAGGTAAAGAACGCCGAGAAAGACGCCCGACACGACGGCGACACGATGCCGCTTGAACTTCCACCACATCAGGCGCCATTGCGAAGCGAGGTAAACATGCTCCTGCGCCGGGGAAAGCCGCTCGATAGACCTTGGATCGAACGGCTTCGGAGAGACGTAATGCTCCAGCGGCGATCCGGGTGACGGTAGAAGCCGGTTCGTCATCGTGTGCTCTTGCCCTGCAGCCGAATGCGCGGATCAAGAAAGGCCAGAGCGATGTCGGAAATCAGCACACCAATGACAGTCAGCAGCGCAAGAAACATCAGGAATGAGCCGGCAAGGTACATGTCCTGGCTCTGAAGGGCCTTGATGAGAAGGGGTCCGGTTGTCTCCAGAGATAGCACGATCGCGACGATCTCGGCGCCGGACACGATCTCGGGAAGGATCCCGCCGATACCCCCGACGAAGAAGTTGAGAGAGGAGCGGAGTGGATATTTCACCAGCGCCTTGAAAGGATGCAGCCCCTTGGCCTTGGCTGTTATCGTGTACTGCTTCTGGAGCTCATCGAGCAGGTTGGCCCGGATTTTCCGGATCATGCTGGCCGTGCCTGCCAATCCAATGACGATCACCGGAATCCACATATGCTCCAGGATGGACTTGAACTTCGCTAAACTCATCGGCTGGCCAAGATATTCAGGCGCCATCAGGTGCCCGATGGAGGTCCCGAACCATACGTTGGCAAGATACATGAGGATCAGTGCCAGCAGGAAGTTCGGCACCGCAATCCCCATGAGACCCAGGAACGTCAGGCCGTAGTCGCCCCAGCTATACTGGTGCGTGGCCGAATAAATGCCGATCGGGAACGCAATGATCCAGGTCAGCAGGATCGTGGCGAAAGAAACCAGAACGGTCAGGAAAATGCGGCTGCCGACGAGATCGGAAACGGGCATCTGATACTCGAAGGAGTAGCCGAGATCTCCCTGCACAAGCCCGCCCAGCCAGATGAAGTAGCGTTCGACCGGGTGTTTATCGAAACCGTACTCCTGTTTGAGGAACTCGATCTTTGCCTTGTCGACCCCCTCTCCCTGGGCCTGCAGCTCGGCCATATAGCTTTCGAAATAGTCGCCGGGAGGAAGCTCCATGATCGTGAACACGAGCGCGCTGGTCAGCAGCAGCGTCGGGATCATGATCAGAATGCGGCGGATGATGTACAGTAGCATGAATCGACCCGGCTATTCCGCGCTGTCGCAAAACCAGAACGTATCAGGCAGGTAGCGGCCGAAATAGCCGCCCGGGTCGAACGCCCATATCCCGTCTTCAGGCACATTGACGAGCCGCTTCGAAACGACGACCGGCTGCCGCGTTCCGTTAACCGTACCTATGGTGAATACCTGATCGGCGTGGATCTTCAGCATTTCATGCCATATGCGCGCCCGTTCCGCAGTCGAGTGGGATGTACGCCATTCCTGATAGAGCTCCAGCAGCCGACGCACCTCGGGCAGGTCGGGCGGCTCTCCGACTGCACCTTTCTCCTCATAATGCTGGCCCCATTTCGGCCACTGAAGCTGGGCCTGCCCGGTCGGCGCCAACTCCTGCGGGCTCATATCCGGCGTCGCCAACGCGTTATCGAGACCGGACCAGACGGACATCACCGTGCTCCCCGCATAAACGCGCTTGCGGAACAGGTCTCGCTGGGTCGGGCGGGTGTAAATCTTAATTCCAATTTTCAGCCAGTTGTCACGGATCAGCGCCAGAACGTCGGATTGCTCGGTGCTTTCGCCCGCCGTCTCGATGACCAGCTCAGCCCGCCGGCCCTCGGGCAGAAACCGGATGCCGTCCCAATCCCGCTTGGTCAGCCCCGCTTCAACGAGCAGTTTGCTTGCCTCGATGAGATCGAAGCGCGTCCAGGCCGTTTCGTATTCGGGTCTGTGGAGCGGGCTTTGCGGCAAGACAGTGTTAGCACTGACGCGTGCCAGCCCGTAAAAAATGGCCTGATTGATTTCCTTGCGATCGATTGCGAGCGATAGAGCACGGCGGACGCGCACATCCCGCCAGAGCTTTCGCCAGACCGGATCATCGGCGTTCAGGTTAGGCAGCAACGCCATCCGTGAACCCTCTCCGCGTCCCCAGAGATCGACGTTGAACCAACCGCGCTTTTCGGCGCTTTTCAAAAATGTGTAGTCATCAAAGCGGATGTACCGCGCCTGAAGGTCTGCCTCCCCGGTCGCCGTTTGGGCCGCGACGAGTGCACTCGAGCCGATATTGAGGATGACCTCGTCTGCATAGGGCAACTGCCGGCCCTGCATGTCAATGCGGTGGAAGTAGGGATTGCGTTCAAATACGAACCGCGTACTGGGGGGCGCTGTAACTAGACACCAAGCATCCAGGCATGGCAGATCGGGGTTTTGCGGGCGGTACATACGTCCCATACGGTCATGCAGCGCGCTCCAACCCCTGACGCGAGCATCTTTCACCTTCAGCTCGAGCTCTGCCGGATCTGCATATTTGGCATGGAACTGCTTTAGGTAATGGCTCGGCGCGTAGATATACAG
>JAEVZQ010000019.1 GCA_023392135.1 Pseudomonadota bacterium
CCTTGATTCTCGCCGCGGGTGACGACTCCCGCGCCCTTCATGCTTCTGTCGGAGGGGCCGCCACCCCCCGCGCCTTCTGAAACGGCTCGCCGGAGGCTCCGCGCAAGGGGCTATACCCTGCCGAAACCTCCGGGGAACCGTCCCGCAATGGTCCCTCCCCCCAACTGGAGGGGGAGGGAGCGCAGCCTCATTTGATCTCGACGGTCGCGCCTGCGGCCTCGAGCTGCTGCTTGATCTTCTCGGCCTCGTCCTTCGGCACGCCTTCCTTGACGGGCTTGCCGCCGGCTTCGACGAGGTCCTTCGCCTCCTTCAGGCCGAGGTTCGTGATCGCACGGACCTCCTTGATGACGTTGATCTTCTTGTCACCAGCCGCCTTCAGGATGACGGTGAACTCGGTCTGCTCCTCGACGGGTGCGGCAGCCGCCCCACCAGCCGCAGGAGCGACAGCCACGGCAGCCGCAGCGGCCGACACGCCCCACTTCTCCTCGAGCATCTTGGCGAGCTCGGCAGCTTCGAGAACGGTGAGGCTCGAGAGATCATCGACGATCTTTGCGAGATCGGTCATTGGTTTCAGTTCCTTCCGGTTTGAACCTGTTTCAGTGATGGTGGGCCTTTCGGGCCCGATGCTTTCGTCAGCGCCCTTGCCTTATGCCGCCTCTTCCTTCGTGGCTTTCGCCTGAAGGACGCGCGCGAGCTGAGCACCCGGCTCGTTGAGCACGCGGGCGATTTTCGTCGCCGGCGCCTGGACGAGGCCGATAAGCTTCGCCCTGAGCTCATCAAGCGAGGGCAGATCGGCGAGCGCTTTCACTCCTGCGGAATCCAGAACGGTGCTGCCCATCGCACCCCCGAGGATCACGAGCTTGTCGTTCTCCCTGGAGTACGTGACAGCAGCCTTCGCCGCGGCAACCGGATCTGCCGAGTAGGCGACGCACGTCGGCCCCTGGAACAGCTCCGCGATGCCCTCGGCATCCGTTTCCCGGAGTGCAAGCTTCGCCAGCCGGTTCTTGGCCACCTTGACCGTGCCACCCACCTCCTTCACGCGGCGGCGCAGCTCGGTCATTTGGGCGACCGTCATACCGGCATAGTGGGCGACGACGATGACACCCGTGTCCTTGAACACGTCGTGCATCGAGGCCACGAGCTCGCGTTTTGCAGCTCTGTCCACTTGCTCTCTCCATCTTGCAGACAATTCCTCTTGCGAGGATCGTCCGCGGGTTGCACCCTGCCGCCGGCTTCGGGACGACTGCCCCACACCTGCGGCGCTCGACCTGTCCAACCGCGCACAACGGCACGGTGCGACCCAAGAGGCTCAAACCGGAACGCAAGGCCCGTGGGCCCGAATTCCGGATCGTCTCCCGTCTCATGCAGGCCAACTGGATTAAGCCGGCATTGCGCCGGCACCTGCAGTCTCGGACAGGTTTGAGCCAATCCCACACGAGGTGGCATCGGCTCGGTCCACCGGGCAAAGCGCCCGGAAGCTCTTCATCTCATCGCCGCAAGGCAGGGAGTTCGCGCCCCCGCCAACGCCGCAATTTCCTGGACGCGGCCCCTACTGGGCGGCGCCGCTGATCGTGCCCTGATCGACGCGGACCCCGGGGCCCATCGTCGAGCTGATAGCTACCTTCTTCAGGTACGTACCCTTCGCACCCGACGGTTTCGCCCTGTTCACCGCATCGACGAACGCCCGGATGTTCTCGGCAAGCTGCTCCTCGGTGAAGCTCGCCTTGCCAACGCCCGCGTGCACGATGCCCGCCTTCTCGACGCGGAACTCGATGGCGCCGCCCTTGGCGCCCTTTACGGCACCGGCCACGTCCATGGTCACCGTACCGACGCGCGGATTGGGCATCAGGCCGCGCGGACCCAGCCCCTTACCGAGGCGACCGACCAGGCCCATCATGTCCGGCGTCGCGATGCAGCGGTCGAAGTTGATCTCGCCGCGCTGGACCTGCTCGAACAGATCCTCCGCGCCTACGACATCAGCGCCGGCCTCCTTGGCTTCGTCCGCCTTAGCTCCGCGTGCGAACACCGCGACGCGCACCGTCCGGCCCGAGCCGTTGGGCAACTGGCAGACACCGCGCACGACCTGGTCAGCGTGCTTCGGATCGACTCCGAGGTTGAGGGCAACATCGACGGTCTCGTCGAACTTCACCGATGAATTCGACTTCACCAGCTTGATTGCCTCATCGAGCGAATAGGCCTTGGTGCGATCGACCTTCTCGCGGGCGGCCCTGATTCTCTTTCCAACTTTCGCCATGGCCGTCACTCCACCACCTGCAGACCCATCGACCGCGCAGAGCCCGCTATCGTCCGGGCGGCCTGCTCGAGATCGTCGGTGTTGAGATCCTTCATCTTCTCCTTGGCGATCTCCCGCACCTGCGCCATTGTGACGGTGCCGACGCTGGAGCGGCCCGGATCCTTGGACCCGGAGTAGATTTTCGCCGCCTTCTTGAGGAAGAAGGTTGCGGGCGGCGTGCGCATTTCGAATGTGAAGGACCGGTCGGAGTAGACGGTGATCTTTACCGGAATCGGCGTCTCCGGCTCCATGTCCTTGGTTTTGGCGTTGAACGCCTTGCAGAATTCCATGATGTTGACGCCGCGCTGTCCGAGCGCGGGTCCGATTGGCGGAGATGGGTTGGCCTTGCCCGCCGGAACCTGCAGGTTGATGTAACCTTCTATCTTCTTTGCCATATAGTTATCCTTTTAGCCACAGTGAAGGGGTGAGCCCCTCCCGGGTTAGCGGTTAACGGGCTGGCTGGCCCTCCCGCGCTCGATGCGGCATGAACCGGATGGCTCGATGCCGCGGTACTCCCGGCCCAGTCGGGCCGGATCCTGGTGATCAGCCGTGCCTGCGCTCAGCCGACCTTCTCCACTTGTCCGAATTCGAGCTCTACAGGCGTGGGCCGGCCGAAGATCGACACAGCGACCTTGAGCCGCGACCGCTCCTCGTCCACTTCCTCGACCGAGCCTGAGAAGGAGGCAAACGGTCCGTCGGCCACCCGCACCTGCTCGCCGATCTCGAACGTGACCGACGGCTTCGGGCGCTCCACGCCTTCCCTCACCTGATGCAGGATGCGCGCAGCCTCCTCATCGGAGATGGCCATCGGCTTGTTCTCGGCCCCAAGGAACCCCGTCACCTTGGGTGTGTTCCGGATCAGGTGGAATGCCTGATCGGTCAGCTCCATCTTGACGAGAACATAGCCCGGCAGAAACTTGCGCTCGGTCGGAACCTTGCGGCCGCGCCGGACCTCGATAACCTCTTCCGTCGGCACCACGATATCTTCGAACAGGTGCTCTAGGCCCGCCTGCCGTGCCCGCTCACGGATGGAGTCGGCCACCTTGCGCTCAAAATTAGTATAAGCGTGCACGATGTACCAACGCTTAGCCATTCGACTTGGATCCTGCGATTAAAAGCTGCTCTCGTGCACTGCCGGTCAGTCCAGTGCTCCGTCGATCAGCGGCCAAACCCAAGGACGAAACTGACGAGCCAACCCAGAACCTGATCCGTGACAAGGAAAAAGACGGACGCCAGCATCACCATGACCAGAACGGCAACGGTGGTGACCCACACCTCCTTGCGCCCAGGCCATGTGACCTTGGCGGTCTCCTGACGAACTTCCTGGATGAACTCGAACGGATTAAACTTTGCCATTCCCGCTGTTTCTCCGGGTCGTACGACCCGCGCCCCGCCGAGAGCGCCCCGCTGATTGACGACACCCCGCGGGCCGGCAACGCCGGGCCCCGGGGCAAACATGTTGGTTCAAGTGGCAGGGGTGGAGGGTCTCGAACCCCCAGCCTTCGGTTTTGGAGACCGACGCTCTGCCAATTGAGCTACACCCCTAGAGCTGCCAGAGTTCGGCCCCTCAAAGAGCGCCCTTGATAACCGATCACGCAAGCCTTGTCACATTTTTTTCTTGACAAGTCACTCGATCGGCCCGGAGCGCGCCCGGACGCCGCAGCCGCCAGTGCCGACTGGCCCGACCTCAATCGACGATCTTCGTGACCACGCCGGCACCGACCGTGCGGCCCCCTTCACGGATGGCGAAGCGCTGCTTCTCCTCCATCGCGATCGGCGTGATCAGCTCGACGTTCATCGCAACGTTGTCCCCCGGCATCACCATCTCGGTGCCCTCCGGCAGCGTCACCACACCCGTCACGTCCGTCGTCCGGAAGTAGAACTGAGGACGGTAGTTCTTGAAGAACGGCGTGTGCCGCCCGCCCTCGTCCTTCGTCAGGATGTAGGCCTCCGCCTCGAACTTCTTGTGCGGCTTCACCGAGCCCGGCTTGCACAGCACCTGTCCACGCTCCACCGAATCCTTGTCGATGCCGCGCAGCAGGCAGCCCACGTTGTCGCCAGCCTCGCCCGCGTCCAGCAGCTTGCGGAACATCTCGACACCCGTCACGACAGACTTCTGCGTGTCCCGGATGCCAACGATCTCCACCTCCTCGCCGACCTTGATCACGCCCCGCTCGATGCGGCCTGTCACCACCGTCCCGCGGCCCGAGATCGAGAACACGTCCTCGATCGGCATCAGGAACGGCTGGTCCTTCGGACGCTCCGGCAGCGGGATGTACGTGTCCAGCGCCTCGTACAGCTTCAGGATCGCCTCGTCCGCCAGCTCGCCCTTCTCCCCGTTCAGCGCCTTGATCGCCGCACCGCGGATCACCGGCACATCATCGCCCGGGAACTGGTATTTCGACAGCAGCTCGCGCACCTCGAGCTCAACGAGGTCCAGCAGCTCCGGGTCGTCCACCACGTCGCACTTGTTCAGGAACACCACGATGTAGGGCACGCCCACCTGACGGGCGAGCAGGATGTGCTCGCGCGTCTGCGGCATCGGCCCGTCGACCGCCGACACCACCAGGATGGCGCCGTCCATCTGCGCCGCACCGGTGATCATGTTCTTCACGTAGTCGGCGTGCCCTGGGCAGTCCACGTGCGCGTAGTGCCGGTTCGGCGTCGCGTACTCCACGTGGCTCGTCGCAATCGTCAGGATCTTCGTCGGGTCACGACGGCCCTGGCTCTCAGACGCCTTCGCAACCTGGTCGTACGACACCGCCGTCGTCGTCCAGCCCTGGTCCGCCGAAACCTTCGTCAGAGCCGCCGTCAGCGTCGTCTTGCCGTGGTCGACGTGACCGATCGTGCCCACATTGCAGTGCGGCTTCGTCCGCTCGAATTTTTGCTTGGCCATCGGTGGCTCTCCTCAGTTCACTTAATCCAGCTCTATTCTTCGACGGATCGCGGCAGAAGCTTCGATCCTGCTATTCTGTTTGGCTCGATCGGGATCAGGCGTACTTCGCCTTCACCTCTTCCGCCACCGCGCGCGGCACCTCGGCGTAATGCGCGAACTGCATGGTGTAGGACGCGCGGCCCTGGCTCATCGAGCGCAGCTGGCTGACATAGCCGAACATGTTCGCCAGCGGCACATAGGCCCGGATCACGGTTGCGTTGCCCCGCATTTCCTGGCTGCGGATCTGGCCGCGGCGGCTGTTGATGTCGCCGATCACGTTACCGACGAAATCACCCGGCGTGACGACCTCCACGTCCATGACAGGCTCGAGGAGCTTGACACCCGCCTTGCCCGCGCCTTCACGCATGGCCGCACGGGCCGCGATCTCGAAGGCCACCACGGAGCTGTCGACCTCGTGGAAGGCACCGTCGAACAGAGTCACCTTGGTGTCGACCATCGGGAAGCCGATCAAAACGCCGGAGCTCCAGACCGACTGGACCCCCTTGTCGACGCCCGGGATGTACTCCTTGGGCACCACGCCGCCGACGATCTCGGAAGCAAAGATGTTGCCCTTGCCAGCCTCGTTCGGCTCCAGACGCAGCTTCACGCGTGCGAACTGACCAGTACCGCCAGTCTGCTTCTTGTGCGTGTAGTCGATCTCGGTGGACCGAGCCAGCGTCTCGCGGTAGGCGACCTGCGGCGCACCGACACTGACGTCGACCTTATGCGTACGACGCAGGATGTCGATCTTGATGTCGAGATGCAGCTCGCCCATCCCCTTGATGCGGGTCTGGCCGCTCTCCGGATCGGTCGACACGCTGAACGACGGGTCCTCGGAGGCCAGCTTCTGCAGGGCCAGGCCCATCTTCTCCTGATCCGCCTTCGATTTCGGCTCGATCGCCTGCTCGATGACGGGATCCGGGAACTCCATTTTCTCCAGCAGCACCGGCTTGTTCGGATCACTCAGGGTTTCACCGGTCCGCGTGTCCTTCAGGCCGGCCAGCGCGATGATATCACCAGCGTACGCCTCTTCGATCTGCTCACGCGCGCTGGCATGCATCAGGTACATCCGCCCGACGCGCTCCTTCTTGTCGCGCGTGGTGTTGGCGAGCGCCATGCCGCTCTGCACCTTACCCGAGTAGATCCGGCAGAACGTGATCGAGCCGACGTGCGGATCGTCGATGATCTTGAACGCCAGCATCGCCAGCGGCTCATCGTCAGACGGACGACGAACCACGTCATCACCCGTCTTCGGATTGGTCGCCTTGAACGCCTCGCGATCGGAGGGAGCAGGCAGGTAGTCGACGACTGCGTCCAGCAGGCTCTGCACGCCCTTGTTCTTGAATGCGGACCCGCACAGCATCGGGTAGAATGTGCGCGAGATGGTTGCCTTGCGGATGCAGCGCTTAAGGGTCTGCTCGTCCGGCTCGATGCCATCGAGGTAGGCCGCCATCACGTCGTCGTCCATCTCGACGGCCGCCTCGATCATGGAGGCCCGGAACTCGGCGGCTTTGTCGGCGAGATCGGCAGGAATGTCCTGCTCGACCATCTTGGTGTCCTTGCCGTCACCCTCCCAGATCACCGCCTTCATGCGGATGAGGTCGACAACACCCTTGAAGTTGCTCTCGGCGCCGATCGGAATTTGAACGGGCACAGGCCGGGCGCCGAGCTTTGCCTTGATGTCCTCGACGCACATGTAGAAATCGGCGCCGGTCTTATCCATCTTGTTCGCGAAGATGATGCGCGGCACGCGGTATTTATCGCCCTGGCGCCAGACCGTCTCCGTCTGCGGCTCCACGCCCTGGTTGGAATCCAGCACGCACACCGCACCGTCGAGCACGCGCAGGCTGCGCTCCACCTCGATGGTGAAGTCGACGTGACCTGGGGTGTCGATGATGTTGAGCCGCTTGCCGTCCCAGAAGCAGGTCGTAGCCGCCGAGGCAATGGTGATGCCGCGCTCCTGCTCCTGCTCCATGAAGTCCATGGTCGCGGAGCCCTCGTGGGTCTCACCGATCTTGTACGACTTGCCCGTGTAGTAGAGGATCCGCTCAGTCGTCGTCGTCTTTCCGGCATCGATGTGCGCCATGATGCC
>JAEVZQ010000167.1 GCA_023392135.1 Pseudomonadota bacterium
GGCGCGGACGATCGGCTCCGCAATGCGCCAGCCTTCCGCGTGAAGCTCCTGCTCCGACAGCGCAAACGGGTCCGACTGAATGCCTTCCTGAGCGACGTTCCGGTAGCCGATCTGCTTTCGGATGTGACCTACGATGCGGGACTGGGCTGCAAGGACGAGCGGTGAATCGCTGTTGGCGAGGTGACGGTCCACAGCCTTGCCGACGTCGAGGAGAAGACGGTCGAGCTCGACCGATTCGTAGTCCTCAGGGCTCACGCCGAGCGCATGGAATTTGCCCGCCTCGTGCCCACTCCGGGGATTGCCACGGTCACGGGCGTGAAAGCCGATGTCGGCCTGGAAATCGGTCCGCTGCCTGGCCTCGGCGATACAGGTCGGCATGCCTTCGACCTCCACCTCACGCAACTCGCGCTCCCGGCCGTCGAAAAACGAGATCTTGTCGCGAGTTACGGCAAGGATGTTGAACTTGTCGCCATTCCGGAACATGCGGATCATCGGCCGCAGGTGGAAGCGGGGACTGACGACAACGAACTCCGGGACTTCATGGGGTAGCTTGACGAAGCGCGTTGCTCCCTTCTCGATCAGCACCGCCAGCCCGTGGTCCTGATAGCGCCAGAACATGGCCGCTGGAACACGCCCTCGCGCCTCCGCGAGGAGCTCGTCGATTTCCGGCCGGCGGATGCCCCACGCTGCGAGCTTCTGGTCCGCCTCCTTGAGCAGGGTAGAGAGGCGGATCGGGTCCTGCTCGATGTCCGGATAGCTCAGGTGTGTCGGGAGATAGATGCTGACTTTGGGGAAACCGGTCGACTGCGCAAGCGCAATGAGGTCGGCTCGTTTCATAGTGATTCCATTCTCCGCCGGCTGGTCTGCTTGCTCCTAGCTCGCAGGAGGAAACGTGCCTTCGGTCGGCCAAGTTCCGGCTGAGGGCAACCGCCTCCCGCCTGCGTGGGTTGAATGCTAGCTCGCCACTGCGGGGCTGGCTTTGATTCCCAGCAAGTGCCACGATCCGACGAGGAGGAGTTAACTTCGCCTGAGCTCAGCGGTTGCCGAATCCATGCTCCAACTGCCATCGAATCGTCGGTTTCCGGTTGGAGGAGGGTCCGGGCGAATAAGCGCGCGCGAGGATTGAGGACGATGAGACGATGGGCAGCAGCGATTGCGCTCCTGTTCGCGGCAGCGCCCCTGGCGCTGGCGGATCCGCTCGACGGGCACGACTGCTTCTCGTCTGACAACGAGCGGCGGATCAGGGGCTGCACGGAGCTGATCGAGGGCGCGGGCCTTGCCGGGCAAATGCTCGGCTCGGTATACGCCATGCGAGCCCTCGGCTACTCGCTGATGGGCCTCTACGATACCGCCATCCGCGATTATGACGAAGCGATCCGGCTGGTGCCGGACTTTGCCGTTGCGCTGAACAACCGGGCCTGGGCCTACTTCAGATCAGGCCGACCAGAAGCGGGCCGGCCGGATGTCGATCGTTCACTGCAGCTTCAGCCGACCAGCCCCCACGCCTACGACACGCGGGCACACATCCGCCAGGCAACCGGTGATCCGGCTGGCGCGCTAAGCGACTACGATTCGGCCATGCGATTCGGGGGAGAACGGATGATCCAGCTCTACCAGTGTGGGCTTGCGGCACTAGGTCTCTACGGCGGCGCCATCGACGGTGCCTATACTGTGGAGCTGCGGCGTGCGATGCAGGCGTGCGTTGCCAGCAAGGACTGCGATCCCCTACCGCCCGACGAGGAATGCCGGGCTGTTACGTCCTGATCGCTGCGCTGCATCCGCCGGGTATGGCCCGAAATCGAAGGGCCTTGCCTTGAATCACTGCAATTTGCGGCTGCTGGCTCATCCGATGCAGCGGGAGGACTAAGCTCCAATGACAGTTTCGAGGATTCTGATCGCGGCCGTATTGCTGCCGCTCATGAGTTCCCTTGCTTTTGCGCAGAGTTCCTCCGACGGCATAGCTGTCTCCGAAGCTTGGCTGCGGGCGACACCCGGTGGCGCGCGAACGGGGGCCGGTTTTCTCACGATCTCCGCCACGAGCCATGGGGATCGACTGGTGGCTGCAAAATCTGATGTTGCCGAACGGGTCGAGTTGCACAATCACGTCCATGAGGACGGCGTCATGGAAATGCGCCGGGTCGACGCGATCGAGATCCCTGCGGGGAAGACGGTGACGCTCGCGCCGGGCGGCTATCATTTGATGCTCTTCAACCTCAAGCAGCCACTCAAGGCCGGGGAGAAGGTGCACCTCACGCTCGATTTCGAAAAGGCCGGTGAGGTTCCCGTCACGGCGAATGTGGAGCCGATCGGCGCCAAGGGCCCCGGTAATTCTGCTGGTGCAGGGCACGGCTCTGATCATGGCCACGGCGAAATGAAGCACTGAAGGCGCCAGACAGGCGCAGCACCGCAATCTGGCTCTGCGCCCGTCTCGATTTTGGAAGCGACGCGCCGGCCGTTCAGGCCGCTTTAGCTGATTTGGCTTCTGCCCTAGGCCCGCGGC
The DNA here is from genome assembly GCA_023392135.1 of Pseudomonadota bacterium. Taxonomy (GTDB): domain Bacteria; phylum Pseudomonadota; class Alphaproteobacteria; order Rhizobiales; family Hyphomicrobiaceae; genus ZC4RG25. The sequence goes on from JAEVZQ010000167.1 coordinate 2,501, forward strand.
GTTGACTTTGCCCTTTTTTCGGAACCACCCTGCCCCGTCGCCTCGGCAATCGCCTGCTGAACCGATTTCTCGGCATATCCCGGCAATGCGAAGGCGGCCAGGTGAGTTGCAGGCGTCCAGTAGCGTGTCTCGATCCCGCGCTGGCTCTGTCGCCTGCGCAGCTTCGATTCCGTGATCTCCAGATGTGCGGTCTCATCGGACGCCCAGTTCAGTGCGAACGGGCCGCCGAAGTAACAGGGCTGAGTGCACATATAGGGGGCGCAGCGCTCGAACAGGCTGGCGAAAATGCGCGTCGTGCCCATGATCTGCTCGGGCAGAAGAAATGGCAGACCGTTCTGCGTCACCAGAATTCCGCGCGGCTTCAAAGCCCGCTTGCAGTCAGCAAAAAACTCCTTTGTATGCAGAACGGCGGAGGGACCGACCGGCTCGGAGCTATCGACGATTATCGCGTCGAACTTTTCCGTCGCCTCGGCCACATACTTCAGGCCGTCCGCAATAACGATATCCGCGCGGGGGTGATCGAAGGCGCCGTTCGCAATCTCCGGATAATACTTCAGCGAAAGATCGATGACGCTTTGGTCGATCTCGCAAAGCGTCGCCTTTTCGACTGACGGGTGCTTCAGCACCTCTCTCAGCACGCCGCCATCTCCGCCGCCGACGACCAGAACCCGCCGTGGCCTGTCGAGCGCCATCAGCGGCACATGCGCCATCATCTCGTGGTAGATGAACTCGTCGAGCGTGGTGAGCTGGAATATGCCGTCGAGAATCAACACCGTACCCCAGACGGCATTCTCGAAAATGACGAGGTGCTGATGCTCCGTCTGCACCTCGTGAAGAATCTTGTCTGCTTCGAGACGAACACGCCAGTGCGGATGAAAGGTTTCCTCGATCCAGCGCTTCATCGGCCAACCTCCTCGCGGTTTCCAAGGCTTTCGCCTGCCAGAGAACTCCCGAGCAGGGCGCCTAGATTTGGCACCCTCAACAGCCAATGAGGCGCGTACGGCCTGCGGGCCGTTACACGCCTCATTGATGCGATTGTCGGTCTGACTGCGCTATGCAGCCCGCCGGACGCTTTCCCGGCGATCCGGAGCGTGTCGATCGGAGGCAGCCTGCCAGCTCAACTCGGTCAACTCCTCGCCTCGCCTGTGCTCCTTCACCACGACGTGGTCCGCCTCGAACGCGTGCTTGAGCACATCGATCGCCAGATGCGGCTTCGCTTCACCACACATGAAGACGTCGAGCGCCGCATAGTCGGCCTCGGGCCAGCTGTGGATGCTGATGTGGCTCTCCGAAAGGACCGCCACGCCCGAAACACCACCGTTCGGCGTGAAATGATGCAAGTGAATGTGCAGGAGCGTCGCTCCAGCCACTTCCACGCACCGCTTCAACGTACGCTCGATATGCTTCAGGTCATCGAGCTTCCTCGCTCCGAAGAGATCGATGATCAAGTGGCTTCCGGCGAACCGGACGCCATCGCGTTCTATGAAGAAGTCCTTCCTGTCCTCGTGCGACCCGCGCACTTGCTCGTCGATATGCGCACCGGGCGCGCTTCCAAAGTCTTCCTTTTGGGCGGTGCTTGAACGAGTCAAGTCCATCCCCAATTGGAAGAGGGTGTCGTCGTAGGCCATGCGACCCTCCCCAACCAGTAGACAGAGGTGACCCGCCCGCTCCTTACCTTTAGGGTTTCAGGAGGCTCCTTGACCTTTGGGGCAGGGGGACGAACGGAGAAGCCCGATATGAGGCCTATGCCCCCCCCGTGCAAGTGCAAAATTGCCTTACCGGGCAATTTTTTGCCGCGCGCGTTTACGTTCGATTAGAACGATCGAATCGAGGAGGTCACGCTGTGTTTGGGCAAGCCGGTAAAGGTAGCCCCGAGCACGAGTTTCCCGTATCAAGGTGACGCACCCAATTCGACCAGGGGAGACCAAATGCGGCCTGAATACGAGACCTTGCGCCTGGACGAGCCCGTTGAGCACGTCACTGTCGTGACGATGAACCGGCCGCAGGCTCTCAATGCAATGAACACGCAGATGATGGCCGATCTGCGTGACTGTTTCAGCTCCTACTATGTCGATCAGGGCGAAACCCGCTGCCTCGTGCTGACCGGGGCAGGCGAAAAAGGCTTTTGCGCCGGCGCCGACCTGAAGGAGCGCAACGGCATGACGGACGCGACCTGGCGCCGCCAGCACGCCATCATCGAGCAGGCGATCCGCGCCATCATGGAATGCCCGATCCCCGTCATCGCCGCGGTGAATGGCGCCGCTTACGCCGGGGGTTGCGAGCTGGCGCTGGCGTGCGACTTCATTTACGCCGCACCTCACGCCCGCTTCGCCCAAACGGAAGTCGCCCTCGGCATCATCCCCGGCGCGATGGGCACCCAGAACCTTCCGCGAGCCGTCGGCATCCGCAGGGCCAAAGAGATCATTCTGACCGCAACCCCGTTTGCGGCTGAAGAAGGCTTGGCATGGGGTCTCGTCAACAAGCTGGTCCCGGCGGAGCGGCTTATGGACGATGTGCTCGCCGCGGCGGGCCGTATCGCCGCGAATGCGCCGGTTGCGGTCCGTCAGGCCAAGCGGTCCATGGACAAATCTCAGGACATCGATCGAGCCAACGGTTACAGCTACGAGATCGAGGCCTACAATCGCACCGTCGGCACCGAAGACCGGGTCGAGGGCATCCGCGCCTTCAACGAGAAGCGCAAGCCGGTCTTCAATGGCCGTTGATTCGGAAGTCAGCAGCAAAGCCTCAGGTGAATTCGAGCGATGACTGAGCCCGCAATCGGATCCGTCTCTATTCCCATCGATCCGGAATGGCAGGAGCTGCGTGAAGGCGTCCGCCGGATCTGCGCGGAATTCCCCAACGAATACTGGGTGAGGCTCGACCACGAAGCAGCCTATCCGACCGACTTCGTGAATGCTTTGACCGAGGCCGGCTATCTGGCTGCATTGATTCCCGAGGAGTACGGCGGTTCCGGGCTGCCGCTCAGCGCGGCCTGCGCCGTGCTCGAAACCATCCACGAGCAGGGCTGCAATGCCGCCGCCTGCCATGCCCAGATGTATACGATGGGCACGGTCCTGCGGCACGGATCGGAAGCGCAAAAGCGCAAGTACCTCCCCGGAATCGCCTCGGGCGAGCTGCGCCTGCAGGCGTTCGGCGTCACAGAGCCGACGACCGGCAGCGACACCACCCAGCTCAAGACCCGGGCAGAGAAGAAGGGCCACCGCTATGTCGTGACGGGCCAGAAGGTCTGGACGAGCCGCGCCATGCAATCCGACCTGATGCTACTGCTGGCGCGGACCACTCCAGCGGATCAGGTGCGGAAACGCTCGGAGGGGCTATCCGTCTTTCTCGTCGATCTGCGCGAGGCACGAGGCCGCGGTCTCGAGCTGAAGAAGATCGACGCCATGATCAATCACAACACCTGCGAGGTGTTCATCGACAATCTCGAGGTGCCGGCGGAAAATCTCATCGGCGAAGAGGGCAAAGGCTTCCGTTATATCGTCGACAGCATGAACGCCGAGCGCATCCTGATTGCGTCGGAGTGCCTAGGTGATGCTCACTACTTCATCCGGCGCGCCACGGAATACGGTGGCGAGCGCGTCGTCTTCGGGCGCCCAATCGGCCAGAACCAAGCCATTCAGTTCCCGATCGCCCGAGCCCATGCGGAGACCGTCGCGGCCAGTCTGGTCGTGGCCAAGGCCGCGGCCCTGTTCGCCGCCGAGCGCGACTGCGGGACCGAGGCCAACATGGGCAAAATGCTAGCATCGGAGGCCGCGTGGCACGCGGGCGAGGCCTGCATGCAAACCTTCGGCGGCTTCGCTTACGCGCGCGAGTACGGCATCGAGCGCAAGTGGCGGGAAACGCGAC
>JAEVZQ010000037.1 GCA_023392135.1 Pseudomonadota bacterium
CGTCCGGATCGAGCCGGCCGGACGTCACTGCCGGGCCGAGTGCGATCTTGATGTTGACCTCCAGATCGGAGGAGTTGACGCCCGCCGAATTGTCGATGAAGTCCGTGTTGATTCTGCCGCCCTTGCGCGCGAACTCGGTTCGGCCGAGCTGGGTGACGCCGAGGTTGGCGCCTTCGCCGATGACCTTGGCCCGCACCTCCTGCCCGGTGACTCGGATCGCATCGTTCGCGCGATCGCCCACCTGCTCCGGCGTCTCGGACGAGGCGCGAACGTACGTCGCGATTCCGCCGAACCAGAGCAGGTCCGTCTCGCACTTGAGGACGGCATTCATGAGCGCAGCCGGCGTCATCGCCTCCGCATCGACGCCGAGCAGCCTGCGAATCTCCGGTGATAGCGGGATCGACTTGGCCGAGCGCGGAAATACGCCGCCGCCGCGCGAGATCAGGTCCTTGTCGTAGTCCTGCCAGCTCGATCGCGGCAGCTCGAACAGACGCTTGCGCTCCGCGTAGCTCGCCTCCGGGTCCGGATCGGGATCGATGAAGATATCGCGATGGTCGAACGCGGCGACGAGCTTGATGGCGCGTGACAGCAGCATGCCGTTTCCGAACACATCGCCGGACATGTCGCCCACACCGGCCACGCGGAAGGGCTGCGTCTCGATATCGATGTCCAGTTCGCGGAAGTGCCGCTTGACGCACTCCCACGCACCGCGGGCGGTGATCGCCATGCGCTTGTGGTCGTAGCCCGCGGAGCCGCCCGACGCGAAGGCATCGCCGAGCCAGAAGTTGTGAGCGAGAGAGATTTCGTTGGCGAAATCCGAAAAGCTGGCCGTTCCCTTATCTGCGGCGACGACAAGGTAGGGATCGTCCCCGTCATGGCGCACGACGCGGTCCGGATGCACGACCTTGCCGGCAACGATGTTGTCGGTGATGTCGAGCATGGTCGAGACGAAGGAGCGATAGGCAGCGATGCCTTCCTTCTGAATCTCCTCGCGCGTTCCCGTCCGCGGAAGCAGCTTCGGCACGAAGCCGCCCTTGGCGCCTTCCGGAACGATGACCGTGTTCTTCACCTGCTGTGCCTTGCCGAGCCCCAGCACCTCGGTCCGGAAATCCTGCGCCCGGTCGGACCAACGGATGCCACCGCGGGCGATCGGCGCGAAGCGCAGGTGCACTCCTTCGACCCTGGGGCTGTAGACCCAGATCTCCCGATAGGGCTTCGGCTCAGGGAGCCCATCGATCGACGGCGAGGCCAGCTTGTAGGCGATCGTCGCTGGCGGCCGGCCGTTGCTGTCACGCTGGAAGAAGTTGGTGCGTACCGTGGCCGTGATGAGATTTGCAAAGTGCCGCAGGATCCGGTCCTCATCGAGGCTCGCCACGTAAGCCAGCGCGTTCTCGATGCGCTCCCTGATCAGCTCCTCGGCTTCGGCCCGCTCATTGAACGTGAGCTGGCGATCCGGATCGAAGCGCGTGTGGAACAGCTCGATGAAGTCGCGCGCCATGCCGGCGTGACGGTTCAGCGTCTCGGCGATGTAGCGGAACCCGAATGGTGCCCCGATCTGCCGCAGGTAGGTGGCATAGGCCCTGAGCGCCGCCACCTCGCGCCAGTCTGCGCCGGACGTGACAACGAGCCGATTGAAGCCATCGTTCTCCGCCTCCCCGCGACAGACTGCGAGGAAGCAGTCTTCCATGCGCCGGTCGCAGCTGGCTAGATCGAGAGCGGAACCATCGGCCGTCTCGAGCACCATGTCGTGCAGGGTAACTTCGCGGGCCGTGCCGTCGAAGTGCGGCATCACGCGGTAGCTTCGCTCGTCGATGACGAAGAACCCGAGGTTCTCCAGGACGGGCACGCGCTCCGAGAGCGGAATAGGCTGATCGAACCGGTAGATGGCGGCCCGAATTCTGCGTCCTCCCGTAAAGCCCTCCGCATGGAAATCGATCGCCAGCGGCCGTTCGGGACTCAGGCGTTCGATGCGACCGATATCCTCGATGGCCCGCGAGACAGTGAAAATCTCCGTGTAGCCGGCCGGGAAAGCGCGCAGGTATTTCGGAGCGAGGGCCGCCAGTGCCTCGCCACCGGAGTGCAGCGCTTCCAAAAGCTGATCATCCCAGGTGCGCGTCGCCTCGGCTATGCGCTTCTCTAGCTCGTGCTCCGACACCTTCGGGCGGAGGCCCTCGCGCCGCTCGATTATGAAGTGAACGCGCACGAGCGGGCCTTCGGTGAAGAAGGGCGTGAAGGCCTGCAGGCGACCCTCATAGGCTTCCGACAAAATGGCGCTGATCCGCTCACGGACGCTCGTCGAGAAGCGGTCACGAGGCACGAATACGAGAGCGGAGACGAACCGCTCGAAGCGCTCGAACCGGGCGAACACGCGCACGCGCGGGCGCAAGTCGAGATCGATGATGTCCCGGGACCAGTCGAGCAGCTGCTGCTCGTCGATCTGGAACAGCTCATCGCGCGGAAAGGTTGCGAGCACATTGGCGAGGGACTTGGCGTCATGGCTCCCCGGTGCGAAGCCCGAGCGCGCCATGACGGTTTCGACCTTGTGCCTCAGAAAAGGAATTTGCTGCGGCGACTGGGTATAAGCGTGGGACGTGAATAGCCCGACGAGCCGCAACTCACCCGCCAACGATCCATCCGGCTTATACGTCTTCAGGCCCACGTAATCCATGAACACGCGCCGGTGGACGCGCGATACGATGTTGGATTTCGTTATGATCAGCGGATGGGGCGCAAAGAACTGCCTGCGCGCCTCCTGCGTCATCGCGAGCGGGTCGCCACGGCCGCTGAGGACATGCAGCTTCGGATCTCTCAAAATCCCAAGCCCGGACCTTGTGACGGGAACGAGATCGCTGGCCTCCTC
>JAEVZQ010000110.1 GCA_023392135.1 Pseudomonadota bacterium
GGGTGCCCCATCTGAGGCCGCCTCTGACCCGGAGAAACTCCGATCGGCGCTTGAGTGTGGTCAGCCCCACGGCTAGCTTCTGCCCGATGCGGGGCCTGCCGCAACCAGCCGCCGGCGGCGGCTCCTCCCATTAGGCGGAAAGGCGCTTGCGGCCCTTTGCCCGCCGGCGCGCAATAACCTTCGCCCCGCCGGGCGTCATCATGCGCTTCCGGAAGCCATGGCGACGCTTGCGGACAAGGCGGCTCGGCTGATAAGTGCGTTTCACGTTCTTTCTCCGTATCGCAGTCGATCACTGGGCTGGCCCGAGCGGAGGGGACCCGAATGGTTCAACTCGTGCGCGCCGCCCGAGTGGTCGCGGTTCCACCTGCCCTCATGATCGGGAATTTGACCGCGTGCTTATAGGGTGCGGCAGACGCCAAGTCAATTACGGCGACCCAGGCGTGCGCCGGCTCGTCTTCTGTCCATCAAATGATTGCGAGGAGGTTCACGTCCGGCCGATCGACAGTTTCTTTTTCGCGGGGAAGCGCGCACGTTCGGGCCGCTGCGACCAAGCCATCCAAATCCGCGGGTTATGGTTGAAGGGCTTCACGCTCCGCGTACCGGCATCGATGGGCTCGAATACGGATACAGGACAGCTGAAATTGCACCTCAGGCGCTGGCTCCCGCTCGCTCTGCTGCTGGTTGCAACGGGGCTTGCATTCGGCATGGGCTGGCACAGGCTCCTCACATTCAAGACGATCGGCCTCAATTATGAAGCGCTGGTCCGTTTCATCGGCGCCAACCTGGTGGCCGCCCTCTTCCTCTACATGGGTGCGTACATCGCGGTTGTGGCCTTGTCTCTGCCCGGTGGCTTGGTGATGACGATCGCTGGCGGCCTTCTGTTCGGATGGAAGCTTGCGGCACCCGCCACCGTGCTCGCAGCCACGATCGGTGCAAGCATCGTCTTCCTTGTCGCAAAAACGTCAATTGGAGAGCCGCTGGCGGCCAGGGCGGGACCGTGGCTCGAAAGGCTGCGGAAGGGCTTCCAGGAGAATGCGCTGAGCTACCTACTCTTCCTGCGACTTGTGCGCCTTTTTCCGTTTTTCGTCGTCAATTTGGCGCCGGCGCTGCTCGGGGTGACCTTCCGGACTTTCGTGATCGGTACGCTCCTCGGCATCATTCCCGGAACATTGGCCTTCTCAGTCGCTGGTTCCGGACTGGCGAGTGTTGTCGAGGCTCAAAACCGGATATACCAAGCTTGTCTCGCACAGGCTCCCGCCGGCCAGGAGGCGAATTGCCCATATGCTGTGGACGTCGGCGCACTTGTCACGACGGAGCTCATCGCCGCGTTTATCCTGCTCGGCGTTGTGGCGCTGATCCCGGTGGCGGTGAAGAGATGGAGCAAGCGGCATGCTGAAGCGTGATGCCGGCGGCGGGAATGCAGGGACAGTTCTGCCTTCAGCCAGCAAAACCGACCGTATAACCGCCGACGTGTGCGTGATCGGTGCCGGATCGGGCGGGCTTTCCGTTGCGGCAGCGGCGGCCGCCTTCGGGCGCAGTGTCGTGCTGGTCGAAAAGCGCAAAATGGGCGGCGACTGCCTCAACTACGGCTGCGTACCATCCAAAGCGCTGATTGCCGCTGCAAAGCGGGCCCACATCATGCGGACCAGCGACAGGTTCGGTATCGGTTCGGTTGCGCCGGAGGTCGATTGGGAAAAGGTGCGCGATCATATTCGCGGGGTAATCGCTGATATCGCGCCGAATGACTCCATCGAGCGTTTTACGGCGCTCGGTGTCCGGGTCATCCAGGCAGCCGGACGTTTCGTCAACAAGCGCACGCTCCAAGCAGGGGAGCACCTGATCCGTGCGCGCCGGTTCGTGATCGCCACCGGGTCCTCACCGGTGCTGCCGCCGATTCCCGGCATAGACGATGTGCCGTGCTTCACAAACGAAACCATCTTCGAAAATGCCGCGCCGGTTCCGCACCTGGTCGTCATCGGCGCTGGTCCCATCGGGCTGGAGCTGGCGCAAGCCTACGCGCGACTCGGCAGCCGCGTGACGGTCCTCGAGGCCGAGGCGGCGCTCGGTAGAGAGGATCCGGAGCTCGTGCGGTGCGTGGTCAGGGCCCTCATCGATGAAGGCGTCGATATCCGCGAGCGCACGTCCGTCGAGCGGATCGATGGCCGCGAAGGTGAAATACGCGTAATGGCAAAGACCGGAAATGCCAGCGCAGCCATCGAAGGAACGCATCTTCTCGTCGCCACAGGCCGGCGCCCGAACGTCGCCGATCTCAACCTGGAAGCTGCCAGGGTCAAGTACGACAGTCGTTCCGGCATCAAGGTGAGCAAGGGCCTCGTCACCTCGAACCGGCGCATTTTCGCGATAGGCGATTGTGCGGGCGGCCGCCAGTTCACGCATGTTGCCAACTATCACGCTGGCATCGTTATCCGGCGGGCTCTGTTCCGACTTCCTGCCAAAGTCGACGAGGGCCTGCTGCCGCGTGTGACGTTCACTGAACCCGAGCTCGCCTACATGGGGCTTTCCGAGGAGCAGGCCCGCAAAAGAGGAGAAATTCGGGTCCTCCGTTGGCCCTATTCAGAAAACGACAGAGCCCAGATCGAGCGCGCGACCCGAGGCTTCGTCAAGGTGGTGACGGACAAACGCGGGCGCATCCTCGGAGCGGGGGTCGTTGGCGCGCACGCGGGAGAGCTGATCCAGATGTGGTCGCTCGCTGTTTCGAAGAAAATCAAGATCACAGCTCTGACT
>JAEVZQ010000154.1 GCA_023392135.1 Pseudomonadota bacterium
CGATGGCAAGGTCGTGCCTTACGAGCACATGGATTGCGATCTGCTGCTGATGTCTGGCGGCTGGACGCCGTCGGTCCACCTCTATTCGCAGTCGCGCGGGAAAGTGGTCTGGAGCGAGGAGGCGCAGGCCTTTCTTCCGGGCGAGCATGTCCAGCGAGAACGGTCTGCAGGTGCATGTCGCGGCCTGTTCGGGCTCGAGGCTGCTCTCGCGGACGGTGCGGCAGCGGGTCGCGAGGCGGCCGGAAGGGCGGGTTTTGCAGCTGCGGGCACTGCATCGCATGCCGTCGAGGAATTGGTCCATGCCTACACCGGTTTCCTGGGAGCCTGTCCGCATCACCGCGATTCAGCGCGGGTCAAGGCCTTCATTGATTTCCAGAACGATGTGACGGCGAAAGATCTGAAGCTCGCAACGCGCGAGGGCTTCCGCTCCATCGAGCATGTAAAGCGCTTCACGACGACCGGCATGGCGACGGATCAGGGCAAGACGTCGAACGTGAATGCCTTATCCATCGTATCGGACACGATCGCAAAGCCTTTACCGGCCGTAGGTCTGACGACGTTCCGCCCACCCTATACGCCGGTGACCTTCGGCGCCCTCGCGGGCGACCGCCGGGGCGAGCTATTCGACCCCGTGCGGACGACGCCCATTCACTCCTGGGCCGTCGAGCACGGCGCCGTCTTCGAGGATGTCGGGCTGTGGAAGCGGGCCCGCTTCTTCCCGCAGGCGGGGGAGGACATGCACGCGGCCGTGTCTCGCGAGTGCCGGACGGTACGCACCAGCGTCGGCCTTCTCGATGCAACCACCCTCGGCAAGATCGAGGTGGTCGGACCCGATGCGGCCGAGTTCCTCGAGCGCATGTACGTCAATCCGTGGAAGAAGCTGCAGCCGGGCCGCTGCCGCTACGGGCTGCTGCTCAACGAGGCCGGCTACGTTATCGACGACGGTGTGGCCGCGCGCGTCGCGACAGACCGCTTTCACGTGACCACGACGACCGGCGGCGCTCCCCGGGTGCTGGCGATGATGGAGGATTATCTTCAAACCGAGTTCCCCGAGTTCAAAGTCTGGCTCACCTCGACTACGGAGCAATGGGCCGTCATCGCCGTGCAGGGGCCGAAGGCACGGGAGGTCATTCAGCCACTCGTCGAAGGTATCGACCTGTCGCGCGATGCCTTCCCGCACATGGCCATGCGCGAGGGCCGCATCTGCGGCGTGCCGGTCCGGCTCTTCCGGGTCAGCTTCACGGGCGAGCTCGGCTACGAGGTGAACGTACCGGGAGACTACGGTCGCGCCGTCTGGGAAGCGATCTGGGCCAATGTCGAGAAGGTGGGTGGCTGCGCCTACGGAACCGAGGCCATGCACGTTCTGCGCGCGGAGAAGGGCTTCATCATCGTCGGTCAGGAGACGGACGGGACCGTCACTCCCGACGATCTCGGGCTCACCTGGGCCATCGGCAAGCAGAAGCCGGACTTCGTCGGAAAGCGGTCGCTGACCCGACCCGATATCGTCGCGCCCGACCGCAAGCAGCTCGTGGGGCTCATCACCGCTGATCCGGCCGCGGTGCTGGAGGAAGGAGCCCAGATCACGCTGGTGGCGGAGCCAGCCACAGGCACGCCCGCGCTCGGTCACGTGACCTCATCCTACTGGAGCGATGCAGCCGGCCGCTCGATCGCGCTGGCGCTGGTCTCCGGCGGCCGCGCACGGATGGGCGAGACGCTTTATGTGCCCATGCCCGGCAAATCGATCGCGGTCACGGTAACCTCGCCCGCCTTCTACGATCCAAAAGGAGAACGGCTCGATGGCTGACACTCAGCTCCAACGCCGTCCGGTTTCTGCGGACATTCAGCTCGTTGCCGACGAGCGCAGCGTGCAGCTGGATGCGGTCGATGGCGTGTGCCGATTCGCCATCCGCGGCGATGCGGAGGCCGCCGTTCTGATCGGCCAGGCTTTCGGCGTCGGCCTGCCGATCGAGCCCTGGCGCTCGGCCACGAGTGGACCGCGAACCGCACTGTGGCTCGGGCCTGACGAGTGGCTGCTTTTGGCTGATGCCGCTGATCCTGATGTCATCACGTCCGAGATAGCGGCCGCCTTGGGCGACAGGCCGTACTCCTGGGTGGATGTTTCTCATCGCAATGCCGGGTTCTTGCTCAGCGGGCCGCATGCTGCCGACGTGCTGAATGCCGGCTGCCCGCTGCCGCTCGACCTCGCCTCGTTTCCGGTCGGCAAATGCACGCGGACACTCTTCGGCAAAGCCGAAGTTGTGCTTTGGCGCACAGGCGATACGGCGTTCCGGATCGAAGTCTGGCTCTCCTTCGCCGCCTACGTCGCAGGCCTCATCGCCGAGGCTGCGCGGGAGCATATGGTCTGACGGCTATCATCGTATCGGGAGCCGAATGGCGCTGCGCGATTGCCTGAGGACGTGCCGTGACGAGGGAGCACTTCGTCGTCTATTCGCCCTCAGGTAAGCGAAGCCACTTTGCCGAGGGGACGACAACCTGGAGCGGGTCATGAAGCGCCCGCCGCGATCAGCCAACTCTGCAAGCCGCGAGGGCGCTCGTTCCGGTTGAAACCGGCGTCGGGCGCGTCAGTCGGCGAGCTGATCAGGTCCTCAGCCGGTAGCCCGTCGCGAATATGCGCCAGACGATCGTTATGCATGCCAGAAGAAAGACGAGCGTCATCGCGAGGCTGACCCCGACGTTGACATCGGCGACCCCGTAGAAGCTCCAGCGGAAGCCGCTCACCAGATAGACGATCGGGTTGAAGAGGCTGACGTACTGCCAAAGCGGGGGGAGGACATCGAGGGAGTAGAAGGTGCCACCCAAGAATGTCAGTGGCGTGATGATGAGCAGCGGAACGAGCTGCAACTTCTCGAAGCCATCGGCCCAGATGCCGATGATGAAGCCGAGCAGGCTGAACGTGACGGCGGTGAGGATGAGGAAGGCCACCATCCAGAACGGATGCATTACCTGCAGCGGCACGAAGAGACTTGCCGTCGCCAGCACCAATGCGCCGATGATGATCGACTTCGTGGCCGCGGCTCCGACATAGCCCAGCAGGATTTCCAGATAGGACACCGGTGCCGATAGAACCTCGTAGATCGTGCCGGTGAATTTCGGGAAATAGATTCCGAATGATGCGTTCGAGACGCTCTGCGTCAACAGCATGAGCATTGTCAGCCCGGGCACGATGAACGCGCCATAGCTCACGCCCTCGATCTCCGGAATGCGCTGGCCAATGGCTGCGCCGAAGACGATGAAGTAGAGCGATGTAGAAATAACGGGCGAGACGATGCTCTGCAGCAGCGTGCGCCGCATGCGGGACATCTCGAAGACGTAAATCGACCGGACGGCTTCCAAGTTCATTGACCCTGCCTCACGAGATCCACGAAAATTTCCTCGAGCGAGCTTTGCGTCGTGCTGAGATCGCGGAAGCGGATGCCCGCTTCGGCCAGGTCGCGGAGCAAAGCAGTGATGCCCGTGCGCTGGGCCTGCGTATCGTAGGTGTAGATCAACCGATGGCCATCGGCGGCGACCTCCAAGTGATGCTGCTCGAGGCTCGCCGGAACGGCATTCAAGGGCTCATGCAATTCGAGCGTCAGGCGCTTCTTGCCGAGCTGACGGATGAGCGCCGATTTCTCCTCCACGACGACCAGCTCGCCCTTGTTGATGACGCCGATGCGATCGGCCATCTCCTCGGCTTCCTCGATGTAGTGCGTGGTGAGAATGATGGTGACGCCATCGGCCCTGAGGCCGCGTACCACATCCCAGAGATCCTTGCGCAGCTCGACGTCGACACCCGCGGTCGGCTCGTCGAGGAACAGGATGCGGGGCTCGTGGGAGAGCGCCTTGGCGATGAGGACACGCCGCTTCATGCCGCCCGAAAGTGTCAGGATCCGGTTGTCCTTCTTGTCCCACAACGACAGATCCTTGAGGACCTTCTCGATGTGGGCCGGATCGGCCGGCTTGCCGAACAGTCCGCGGCTGAAGCTGACGTTATCCCACACGGTCTCGAACGCATCGGTCGTCAGCTCCTGCGGGACGAGCCCGATCAAAGAGCGGGCGGCGCGGTAGTCCTTGACCGTATCGTGACCATCGACGGTCACGTCACCCGTGGTGCGATTCACAAGCCCGCAGATGATGCCGATCAGGGTCGTCTTGCCGGCACCGTTCGGGCCAAGCAGGGCGAAGATCTCACCGCGATGGATCTCCAGGTTGATGCCTTTGAGCGCCTGGAACCCTGAGGCGTAGGTCTTCGACAGGTTCGAAACGGAGATTATAGGCGCCATGGCCGGAACGTGCTCATGATCTGTTTCTTGGGATGAGGCTTGCCGGAGTACCTCGATCGAGGCGGCGAGACCACTTCGAAAGGAATCGTGGCGATCCGGTGGCCGGGCTGTCGAAAGCTCGATGCAACCTGGAAATCAGGCGCTCGTGCGTTTCGAACGGGCCACGCTGCGGGCCTTGCGCTCAACAGCGAGATGATCAGGGCGTGTGAGGATCCAGGTCGCAACGACCGCGAGCACTGCGCCCTGGACCATCAGTAGCCAGGTCGCTGCGCCCCAGTACCAGGTCAGCCCCAGCATGGGAACCATCACGCCCAC
>JAEVZQ010000337.1 GCA_023392135.1 Pseudomonadota bacterium
CCACCAGCCCCGGCCGGTTGCCAGGCATGGGTCCGGGCGGGCCGGGTCCGTTTGACATTCCGGGTCAACCTGTGCTATAAATAACCGACCGGATGGTTAAAAATGGGAGCCCGTGTGGGCCGCCTCAGAATCATCGATCGGGACTCTGTGCTCTGCGCGGCTGAACGTGTCGTCAGTCGCCACGGTGCCGCGCGCCTCACCATCGAAGCGGTTGCGGCGGAAGCTGGCATCAGCAAAGCAAGCGTCCTATATGACTACAAGACGAAGAAGGCACTGATCAAAGCCGTCATCGAGCGACGCATGAAGGCCGAGTGCGCGCGGCTTTCGGCAGCGATCGAGGAGGCGGGGCCAGGGCCTGACAGGGCCATTCGCGGGCGCATGGCCGTTGCAAAGAACCGGTCGATGTCGGATACGGACCGTGCGGTGGCGCTCAATCTGATTGCCGCACTGGCGCAGGATGAGCAACTGCGGCGTCCCATGCAGGAGGCCTATCGCCAAGAAATCGCCGAAATCATGGAAACGTCTACGCACCCCCGGGGGGCGCTGCTGGCATTTCTCGCACTCGAGGGCTTGAAGCTTCTGGAGTGTTTCGGCATCTACTCCTGGCCGGAGAACGAACGCAAGCGGTTGTTCAGCGACATCTCTGCGCTGCTAAGCGGGGAGCCGGCAGCCGTTCGGGGCGAAGCGAACAAGGCTGACTGATAGTGCGATTGACCGGCGCCGCCAGGTGCTCGGGCTTCGTAATACTGAAAAATCAGGAACTTCATCGATGTCCGTCCTTTCATCGTTCAGGTATGGATTGGCCGCGGTTGGCCTTGTTGCCCTGTCAGCCCAGGCGATTGCTGCTGATTCCGGCGCCAAGCCGCCGCCGGTCACCGTAAGCATCATCACGACGGAGAAGCAGGATCTGCCGATCATGGAAGAGCTTCCAGGCCGTATCGCGCCGATGCGGATCGCGGAGGTTCGCCCGCGCGTGTCCGGCATCGTGATCGAGCGCGTCTTCAAGCAGGGCAGTCGCGCCAATGAAGGCGATGTGCTCTACCGGATCGACCCGGCGCCGTTCCAGGTGCAGGTCGACAGCGCCAAGGCGACGCTGCGCCGGGCGGAGGCTGCGCAGCTCCGCGCACGCCAGCAGGCAGATCGCCAGAAGGAGTTGCGCGATCGCAACATCACCAGCCCACAGCAGCTCGAAGAAGCTCTTGCAACCCTGGCGCAAGCCGACGCGGATGTTGCTTCGGCCCAGGCTGGGCTGACTGCGGCGGAGCTCAATCTGCAATACACTGAGGTGCGGGCGCCCATTTCCGGCCGCATCGGGCGTGCGCTCATCACCGAGGGCGCGCTCGTCAGCAGCTCCGACAAGCTGGCCACGATCCAGCAGCTCGACCCCGTATACGCGGACTTCACTCAGTCGGTGAACGCGCTGAGGGCGCTGCGCCGGGCGGTGAGGGAAGGCAGCGTGTCGAGCATCAGCGAGGACGAGATGAAGGTCCAGCTGCGGTTCGACGACGGCACCGAGTACCCGCATCCGGGTCGGCTCCTGTTCTCGGAGGTGACGGTCGAGGCGACGACCGGCCAGGTCATCCTGCGCGGACAGTTTCCGAACCACGATGGCGAGCTGCTGCCCGGCATGTACGTCCGCGTGCTGGTCGAGCAGGGTGTTCAGCACGACGCAATCGCCGTGCCCCAGCAGGCGGTTCAGCGCGACGGCAGCGGGCGCTCTCAGCTCTACATCGTGAAGTCGGATGGGATCGTGGAGTTGCGTACCGTGCGCACGGGCCGGGTCATCGGGAACAGCTGGGTGATCGAGGAGGGCCTGGCAGCCGGCGAGCGCGTCGTGGTCGAAGGCTTCCAGAAGATCCGCCCTGGAGCCACGGTCAACGTGCAGGCCTGGAAAACCGACGCGAGCGCGCCGACACGGACGGCCAACAAAGCGGACGCCGTGAACCAGGGCGCCCAGTAAGCGAACAGCAAGGCAGTATTCCAGATGCCGAGTTTCTTTATCGACCGGCCCATTTTTGCATGGGTCGTCGCCATCTTCATCATGCTGGCCGGCGCGATCGCAATTCCGCTGCTGCCGGTCTCGCAATATCCGAAGGTGGCGCCGCCGCAGATCTCGATCACGGCGAACTATCCGGGTGCATCGCCTGAGGACATGTACCGGAGCGTCACGCAGCCGATCGAGGAGGAGCTGAACGGTGTCCCGGGGCTGATCTACTTCGAGTCGACCTCCGACTCTTCCGGGCGCATCAACATCACCGCCACGTTTGCGTCCGGAACGCCGATCGGTGAGGCCCAGGTCGAGGTTCAGAACCGCATCCGCCGCGTGGAGTCACGCCTGCCGCAAAGCGTCGTCGATCAGGGCATGCGCATCGAGCAGGCGGGCTCGGGCTTTCTGCTGGTCATTGCGCTGCGTTCTCCGGACGGCTCCTACGACAACGTCGGCCTCGGCGACTACCTCAACCGCAACGTCATTGGCGAGATCCGCCGCATCGACGGCGTCGGCAGTGCGACGCTGTTCGCGACTCAGCGCTCGATGCGCATCTGGATGGATCCCGACAAGATGTTGGGCCTGAACCTGACTTCCAACGACATTATCGCCGCGGTCCGGGCGCAGAACGCGCAGGTCGCGGCCGGCCGCATCGGTGCTCAGCCGAATCCGATCACGCAGCAGATTTCGGCAACGGTGCTCGTCAAGGGGCAGCTCTCGTCGCCTGAGGAATTCGGCTCGGTCGTGCTGCGCGCCAATCCAGACGGATCTCTCGTGCGCCTGCGGGACGTTGCGACCATCGAGGTTGGCGGAGAGAGCTACAACTTTTCTACGCGGCTGAACCGTCAGCCGAGCGCCGGCATCGGCGTTCAGCTTTCGCCGACGGGCAATGCCCTTGCCACCTCGAAGGCAATCCACGCCAAGATGGAGGAGCTTGCCCGATTCTTCCCGCCGGGTCTCGAATACAGCATTCCCTACGACACCACTCCGTTCGTCGAGATTTCCATCGAGAAGGTGCTGCACACGCTCCTGGAAGCGGTGGGGCTCGTCTTCCTCGTGATGCTGCTGTTCCTCCAGAACTTCCGCTACACGATCATTCCGACGATCGTCGTGCCGGTTGCGCTTCTGGGCACGTGCGGCGTGATGCTGGCGACGGGCTTTTCCATCAACGTGCTCACCATGTTCGCGATGGTGCTCGCCATTGGCATTCTCGTCGATGATGCGATCGTGGTCGTCGAGAACGTTGAGCGCATCATGTCCGAGGAGGGCCTGCCGCCGCGCGAGGCGACGCGCAAGGCCATGGGCCAGATCACCGGTGCGATCGTCGGCATCACGCTGGTGCTGACTGCCGTATTCGTGCCGATGGCCTTCTTCCCCGGCGCGGTGGGCATCATCTATCAGCAGTTCAGCCTGACGATGGTGGTCTCGATCCTGTTCTCGGGCTTCCTGGCGCTTTCGCTGACACCGGCGCTCTGTGCATCGTTCCTGATGCCGGTCCCGAAGGGACACCATCACGAAAAGCGTGGCTTCGCCGGCTGGGTCTATCGCAACTTCGAGCGGACG
>JAEVZQ010000008.1 GCA_023392135.1 Pseudomonadota bacterium
GCAAGAAACAGGCCAATCACCTCCCACATGTTTTGCCGGTATACAAAAATTAGGACAAAATTCAGTTCAATTTGAAACAGAATGATGGGGCGCGATCGAGAGTTGCTCTGACATGATACAATGAGGGCATGCCAGGTATGCGTCGGGAATGAGACGTGTTGCCAACCTAGCTCGCCTGCGGCATCTCTTCACCGGTCCGATGCAAGGAGGCAGGCACCGGATTGACTGCGGCTCTGGCAGGTCTCGGGGTAGCCGGGCCGGAGGGGTGCTGATGGCGAGCGTGAGCTTTCCAGTCATTGGAGTTTTCATGGCGACTGCCATCGCGGTGGCCGGTCTATACTATGTGCGGAATAACCATGCACATGGCCTGAGCGAAAGGCTCCACTCAGAAGAACAGTCCGGCTACCTGCGGATCGTCAATCGTAGCGCGGCCTACCACTTCGGCTTTGCAAATGCCGCAGTTGCGGGCTGCCCATTCTCGCCAGGTACTGCGCTCGATCGACTGGCGGAGAGCGTCGCGCGCGATGGCCAGGGGGTGGTCCCGACCGAAGTCAAAGCGGGATTTGCCGAGTTCCATAACCTGGAGCAGACGGGAGCCTGCCGTATTGCCGAGCGGCTATTTGGTCCCAAGTCTCCGGCTCGGCCCGGAGTGCTCCTGCCACACTGAGCGACGTTCTTCAGAAAACTGGCTCGAATTAACTAATGTAAACGATCGGTTCCCCATGCGCCGCGGGTTTGGTCCGGGAATTGCCATTGACCGAACCTGCAGCAGTTGAAGGCTGCGCAGCTACAGCTCCCGGGGGGGACTGTTCACGCCATTTCGCCAAGAATGACACCGCGGGGAAGATCCAGCCCGTCAGGTGCACGGCTATTCGCATCCCTCCCAGCGAATTTGAGAGTGATGCATGGACGTCGGGGACAAGAAGCAGGTATTTTTCGATCCGAAGGGTCGTAGGGGCACGGCATTAAATCTTATTATCTGGGCATCAGGTTTAACCGCCGCGATCATCTCGACATGCCTTATCGTCAGCATTTTCGATAATCCGATTCTGCCGGAACTGCAGGTCGCGCTTCAGGCAAGCAAGCTTCGCCCTGCTGCCATGTTCTCCGGCCCGATTTCGGAACAGATTGCGGTCGACCTGAGCCACAGGCGTAAGGCGTCGGCGGGTATCTCCGAATTGGTTGCACGGTACGGCTTCTATAATCACTGGGATGAAAACAGCTTTGCATCTCTGCGCGAGAACGCGGACAAGCTCGATGTGCTCGTTCCGGAGTGGCTCCACCTCGCCGGCGTGGAGGGCGACATCAGTCATGATGACGCAAGGCGCGAAAATCACGTACGGCTCTGGCTGAAGAAGGCTGCACGTCATCTCAAGGTGCTGCCGCTCGTTAACAACTTCGACCCTGCGAATGGCCGTTGGGACGGAGAGGGCATTGCAGAGCTCTTTCGGTCGCCCGGCGCCAGGGCGAAGCTGGTGGACAACCTGCTCGCCTTTGTTCGCGACGGGGGATTCGCCGGGATCGTCATCGACTTCAAGTCGATCCCGGATCATGCCATTCGTCCGTACATCGGCTTCGTCGATGAGCTGAAGGACGCCTTTTCAGCGGCAAGCCTCGAAGTCAATGCGGTTCTTCCGGCATACGAATCGCGCTTCAGTGCTGAAGACCTTTCGGCCGTTGCAGATCGGATCATCCTGCTTGCTTACGATGACCACTGGGAAGGCGACCCCGCGGGTCCGCTCGCCGGGCAAGGCTGGTTCGAGGCCGTGATAGACGAGCAGTTCCGGACTGTTGACGGCAGCAAGCTTGTGGTCGTCATCGGATCATACGCGGTGGATTGGGCGTCAGGTGGCAAGGGCCGCCGCATCCCGGTTCCGGTTGCGTGGGATCTGGCGGCCGACGCTGGCGTCGAGATCGACTTCCACCCGCAGATCCTCAATCCGACATTCGGCTACGAGGATGCGCAGGGCCGCCAGCATTCGGTATGGATGCTCGATGGCGTGACCGCCTTCAACCAGATGGGGGCGGCTTTGGCCATGATGCCGGGCGGCATCGGGCTCGGCAGGCTCGGGACAGAGGATCCGACCATCTGGCAGGTATTCGGACGCGGTCATGTGCCGAACCAGGACACCGTGAAACGTCTTGAGCATGTCGAGCCAAGCCGTGGTGTCGTCTACAAGGGCGAGGGCGAGGTGCTCAAAGCTGCAGGTCGCGTCAGCAGCGGCCGGCGTACCGTAACGTATGATGAGCGGCACGATCTAATTACTGATGAACAGATGGTGGAGCCGCCCCGCTCCATGACCATTACGCGCTGGGGCCACAACACCGAAAAGCTGATTGCTCTGACATTCGACGATGGGCCGTCCCGCGAGTTCACTCCGGAAATTTTGCGAATTCTGCGGGAGAAGAACGCAAAGGCGACCTTTTTCGTCGTCGGGGCCAATGCGGCACTCGAGCCCGGCATTCTGCGCGCCGTCTATGCAGACGGGCATGAAATCGGCAACCACACCTTCACGCATCCGAACCTGTCGGAGATCCCCGCCGCCCAGCTCGACGTCGAGCTCAATGCCACCCAGCGCGTGCTCGAGTCCAAGCTGGGAGTTCGCACACTGCTGTTCCGGCCTCCGTTCGTGAAGGACATCGAGCCGGAAACCCGGGAGCAGGCGCGCACGCTCGTCTCGTCAGCGGCGATGGGATACATCACCATCGGATTGAAGATCGATCCCCTCGACTGGGAGCGGCCCGGCGCGCCCGAGATCGTCAACCGGACCATCAACTACGCAACGGCACAGCGCGGCAACATAGTGCTGCTGCATGACGGTGGCGGAGATCGCAGCCAGACTGTCGAGGCGCTGCCTCAGATCATCGATGAATTGCGCTCTCGCGGCTATCGGTTCGTAACGGTGAGTGAGCTTCTCGGCCTTTCGCGTCAGGACGTTATGCCGGCGCTGCCGGACGACGGACGCTTCATGAGTTGGGTCAACGATATCGGGTTTACGGTGGCACGTCAGTTCAGCATCGCGCTGGGCGTAGTCTTCGTCCTTGGGATCGTGCTTGGGGTGACGCGGCTCATCCTCGTTGCGTTCGCGGCCATCGTTCAGTCCGGGCGAGAGAGAAGGCGCGTCGGCTTGGTTTGGCGGCCGCAGTCCCTGGCCGTCATCGTGCCGGCCTACAACGAGGAGAAGGTAATCTGCGACTGCATCTCGTCGTTACTCCGGAGCCGCTATTCCGATTTCGACATCATCGTCGTCGATGACGGTTCGACAGATGGAACATCGCGCATCGTACAGGCCGCCTTCGGCGACAATCCGCGCGTGAAGCTGATCCAAAAGCCCAATGGCGGCAAGGCTGCCGCTCTGAATTGGGCCATCGCCCGATCAAATGCAGAGATCGTCGTGGCGATCGATGCCGACACCCGGCTCGACGCCGAAGCAATCCCTGCGCTCGTCCGGCACTTCGCCGACGCCGAGGTTGGCGCAGTTGCCGGGTCCGTGTACGTCGGCAATGCGCGAGGCCTGCTCACCCGCTTCCAGGCAGTCGAATACATCACCAGCCAGAACCTCGACCGGCGTGCGTTGGAGTTGGTCAACGGCATTATCGTAGTGCCAGGGGCGATCGGCGCCTGGCGACGCACAGCGGTGGTCGCCGTCGGCGGCTATGACACGGATACGCTGGCTGAAGATGCAGATCTCACGCTGAAGCTCGAGCGGTTCGGCTGGAAAGTCGTTCATGAGTCCCAGGCCTTCGCGCAGACCGAAGCGCCGGAAAGCGTTAAGCAGTTCGTGAAGCAGCGGTTCAGGTGGATGTTCGGAACGCTTCAGGTGGCGTTCAAGAACCTGAAGAGCATTCGCGGAACCCAAGCCGTCGGCGTGACGTGGTTCGCGCTACCAAACGTGCTGCTTTTTCAGTTCCTGTTCGCGCTGCTCTCGCCGGTTCTCGATGTGGTTCTGGTGCTCACGATCACGGCGGATCTGTGGGATTTTTACACGCGGTTCACGCTCGAATTATCGGCTCGGACCTGGAACATCCTGACCTACTGGCTGATGCTGCAGTCACTCGAGCTGGCGGTGGGAGCGGTGGCTTTTCATCTCGACCGGCAAGGCGCGCCCTGGTCATGGCTCCCACTGATTTTGTTGCAGAGGTTCTGTTATCGGCAACTCATCTACTGGGTAGCTTTGAAAGCAACCGCCGCCGCAATTCGCGGCAGCATGATGGGGTGGGGTAAGCTACAAAGACAGGGTCTTGACCGCGCCGAAGCGATCACCGCCGAGCCCCGAGTGACGGCTCAGCTGAGCCTGCCGCCTCCCGTACGGGCGGAGCCCGCCGAATAAGTCGAGATCCGCTGGCCTGGTGCAAAAC
>JAEVZQ010000020.1 GCA_023392135.1 Pseudomonadota bacterium
CGCCGGCATCCGGATATCCTGCACCTGAAGCGGGAGAGCGACCTCGATCGACTCGTCATGCTGCAGGGGCGGTTGCTCGCGAATGCCGCCGACCTCGTCAAACCCGGGGGGCTTTTGATCTACTGTACCTGCTCGCTGGAGCCAGAGGAGGGACCGCAGCAGATCGCGCGCTTTCTCGCTCGGTTCGGAGAGGCCTTCGAGCGCGTTCCGATCAAACCCGGCGAGGCGGGTGCCGCTGCGGAATGGATCACGTCCGAAGGGGATTTGCGAACCTTTCCATTTCATCTGCGCCTTGAGAGCCAAGCAATGTCGGGCATGGATGGCTTCTACGCGGCGCGCCTGAGACGGCTTCATTGAGAACGCGCGGCCGGCGCCGCATCGCAGGTTTCCACCTGTAACCCACAGGCAACGCACAGGCTTTCCGCGGCCTGCTTGTTCCCATTCCTCAACGGCGATAATCGGAGGGTATGATCACCTCGCGATCTGCCGATCGAGTTCCGTTGAAGATGTCTGGCAGGTGCCGGCCTGGAGGCCCTCGTGTCGCTCACGCTCGCTGAACAGACACGTCTTGCCCGCCTCGCTACGGACCGGGTCCGGCGGGCCGCAGTCGCGCGCCTGCTGAGCTCACGGCTGCTGCGCTGGCGGTACGGAGCGCCGGTTGCGGACGAGCTATTGATCGTGCCGCAGGAACTCAGGACCGCGGATCCGAGCTTCGCCGACGAGATTGCCATCGGGCACTTTGGGCTGGGGGGCGCCGTTGCCTACATCGGCGAGGGCTCGCCGTTCGACCTCAAGGCGCCGAGCCCGGAATGGGCGCGCGAGCTGCACGGGTTCGGTTGGCTCCGGCACCTGAGAGTTGCCGAAACCGAGGATGCCCGTGAGCAGGCGATCGACCTCGTTACGGAGTGGATCCGGAAGCACGGCTCTCGTGGCGGCATCGCGTGGGAGCCACCGGTCATCGGCCGAAGGCTCATATCCTGGATCTGCAGTGCAGCCCTGTTGCTCGATAGTGTCGACCAGGCGACCTACGACCGGATCGCCGACAGTCTCGGCGATCAGCTCATCCGGCTCTCGGCGACCTGGCGGGATGCAGCGGCAGGATATCCGCGACTTCTCTCGCTGACGGCGCTGGTGCTGGGTGATCTTTGCATCGCGGGGCACGACCAGCATCTGGGCGGGATTCAGGATGCCTTCGCCGAGGAGCTGAAGAGGCAGATTCTGCCGGATGGTGGCCATATCAGCCGCAATCCCGGCATTCCGGTCGAGCTGCTCCTCGACTTTCTGCCGCTGCGGCAGTGCTTCTCCGTCCGGGACCGCACGGTGCCGTCGGCGCTCAATACCGCGATCGAGCGAATGATGCCCCATCTGCGCTTCATGCGCCTGGGCGATGGCTCGCTTGCCCGGTTCAACGGCATGGGCGCACCCAACCTCGATCTCGTTGCCACAGTCCTGGCCTACGGCGATCCACCATCCAGCCTGCCGGTGCATGCGCCACAATCGGGCTACGCGCGGCTGGCCTGCGGAGGTGCCGTCGTCATTGCGGATGTCGGTTCGCCACCTCCGCTCGAGCTGGCGGGGCAGGCCCACGCGGGCTGCCTGTCGTTCGAAATGAGCTCGGGCAAATACCCGGTTTTCGTCAACTGCGGCGCGCCCGGTGCCGCTGACCAGGACTGGCGTGCCGCCTCACGCGCCACCGCGGGCCACAACACGCTGTGCCTGGGCGGCAAGTCGTCGTCGCGGCTCGTTTTGCACGACCTTCTCGAGACTCTGGTCGGCTCGGCGCCGATCCGGTTCCCCGATCGTGTCAGCGCACGCGTCAAGCATCTCGCCGAGGGCGGGATTTCGCTCAAGGCACGGCATGACGGCTATCATCGGCAGTTCGGGCTCATTCACCGGCGCAGCCTGGTGCTCGATCCGGACGGCGGCAAATTGACGGGAACGGATTCGCTCGGGCCCATCCGCGGGAGCTTGCGCCTCAAGACCGACTTGCCATTCGCCATTCATTTTCATCTTCATCCGGAGGTCGGGTGCAATGCAGCACCCCGTGGAGGTCCGGTCGAAATCACCTTGCCGAACGGTGAGCGCTGGGCATTCACGGCCAAGGGCGCGCACGTGACGATCGAGGACAGCTTCCACTGCGCCGATCTCTCCGGTCCTCGCCGCGCGCTGCAGATCGTGCTGCGTGGCGCCTGCTATGGCGATAGCGAGGTGAGATGGGAGGTCGAGCGGAAATGCTGATGCCCGTCGGCGCTCGACCGTTTTGAGGGCAGCCGCGTTTTGTGGTAGGCGGCCGGCGGCATTTTACGTCACGGCGCAGATCAAGCCCTCCAGGACCGATTGACATGAGCGATCCCGTAATCCGCCGCGCGTTGTTGTCCGTCTCCGACAAGACGGGCCTCGAGGAGTTTGCCCGGCACCTTCACGACAGTGGGGTGGAGCTGATCTCGACGGGCGGCACGGCCGCCGCACTGAAGCGGGCAGGCCTTCCGGTGAAGGATGTCTCGGAGCACACCGGCTTCCCCGAGATGATGGACGGGCGGCTCAAAACGCTGCACCCGAAGGTGCATGGCGGCCTGCTGGCCATTCGCGGGCGGCCAGACCATGACCGGGCCGCCGAGGAGCAAGGCATCGTCCCGATCGACCTTCTGGTGGCGAATCTGTACCCGTTCGAGGCGACGGTTGAGCGTGGTGCGAGCCCGGAGGAGTGCGTCGAGAATATCGACATCGGCGGGCCGGCGATGATCCGGGCAGCAGCCAAGAACTACGCCAGTGTGGCTGTGGTGGTCGATCCGGAGGATTATCCGCGCTTCATCGAAAGTATGCGCGGCCTTGGTGGCGCCACCAGCCTGGAGCTGCGCAAGTCCCTGGCGGCCAAGGCGTACGCACGCACGGCTGCCTACGATGCGGCCATCAGCGGCTGGTTCGCCCGTGAGCTGGGCGACACGGCACCGGCCTGGCGCGCATTCGGCGGCAAGCTGGCCCAGCAACTCCGGTATGGCGAGAATCCACACCAATGGGCCGCCTTTTATCGCGGCCCCGAGCAGCGTTCGGGCGTGGCGACCGCCGCGCAGCACCAAGGCAAGGAGCTGTCCTACAACAACCTGAACGACACCGATGCCGCCTTCGAGCTCGTGGCCGAGTTCGACGCTGCGGCAACGGCGGCTGTCGCCATCATCAAGCATGCGAACCCGTGCGGCGTGGCCTGCGGGGCGACGCTCAAGGAGGCGTATCTCGCGGCCCTTCGCTGTGATCCAGTGAGCGCATTCGGCGGCATCATCGCGCTGAACCGGCCGATCGATGCGGAAGCCGCAGAGCAAATCGCGCGCATCTTCACGGAGGTGGTGATCGCGCCGGATGCGTCACCGGAGGCGAAGGCGCTGTTCTCCGCCAAGAAGAACCTGCGGCTCTTGACGACCGGCACGCTGCCGAACCCCCGCGCGCCGGGGGTGACGTTCCGTTCGGTAGCCGGTGGGTTCCTGGTTCAGTCACGTGATGCGGCGTGCGTCGACGACATGGAGCTGAAGGTCGTGACGAAGCGGCAGCCGACCGAGCATGAGCTTGCGGATCTCAAGTTCGCCTTCCGGGTAGCCAAGCACGTCAAATCGAACACGATCGTCTACGCGAAAGACGGCGCCACGGTCGGAATAGGTGCAGGGCAGATGAGCCGGGTGGACTCCTCGCGCATCGCGGCGTGGAAGGCAGAGGAAGCTTCGCGCGCCGCGGGGCTTTCCGAGTCGCTTGCGAAAGGCTCCGTGGTGGCGTCGGATGCCTTCTTCCCGTTTGCCGACGGCCTCATCGCTGCCGCCGAGGCTGGCGCGACCGCGGTAATCCAGCCGGGCGGCTCAGTGCGGGACGACGAGGTGATCAAGGCAGCCGACGAGCGCGGGCTCGCCATGGTCTTCACGGGCATCAGGCACTTCCGGCACTGATCTCGTGAGCGTGGCTGGGAGCAGCACTGGTGTGAGGCTGCGGCCCGCAACCCGTGCCGACTGGCCCCTCATCCGCAGTTGGCTCGCCCGTCCCGATATTCAGCGGTGGTGGGGTCCGCAGGCGAGCGCAGAGGCCGAAGTGCTGCTGGCGCTCGACAGCACGCATGCCATCTGCTGCATGGTCGAGGTGGAAGGCGAGCCGGTCGGTTACGCACACGCGGTGGATGCAACCCTCTGGGGCGAGTCCTTGCCGGACGACCTCAGCCCCGGCACCTGGGATCTCGACATCTTCATCGCCGCCGAGCACCATCGCGGGAAGGGCGTCGGGGTGCTCGCATTGGAGCTCCTGAAGCACGAGGTGTTCGAAACGACTCTGGCGGTAGCCGTATGCGTCTTCGCATCGATCGAGAACGAGGCGGCCGTCCGCGCCTACGAAAAGGCCGGTTTTCGCTGGCGCCGGGTCTGGCACGATCCCGTTTCGGGCCCCGAATGGTTCATGATTGCGGAGCGCCCGATCCGGTGAGCGTCTAAGCTGACGGCAAACGCCTCTCGCGCACCGGCAGCAGCAGGACCAGACCAGCCAGGAGAAAGATCAGGATGCTTGCCATCCCGGCGCGCTGGCTTCCCGTGGCGCTCGTCACGGCTGCGACGGAGAGTGGTGCGAGAAACGCTGTCACTTTGCCTGAGAATGCGAAGAGACCGAAGTATTGCGTCATGCGCTCGGGCGGGGCCAGACGTGCCAGCAGCGTCCGGCTTGCCGCCTGATTGGGTGCCGCCGCAATCGCCACCAGGCAAGCAAAGGCGAGAAACACCAGCTCGCCGTGGCTGGAAAAGGGCTGCGCGTTCGGGAGCTTCACCTCGACCGGAACCGAGAACAGCACGTGCCCGGCGCTGACCGACAGGATGCCGATCGAGCCCACCACGAGCAGAATCAATGCGCCGATGATGACACGCTTGGCGCCGAACCGGTCATCGAGTGCGCCGCCGAGGACCGCGCCGACGACGCCGACCGTTATCAGGAAGATCCCGAACAGACCACGCTCGAACGCCTGCCAGCCGAACACGGCGGTTCCGTAGATGCCGCCGAACACGAAAATGGCGGACAGGCCGTCCGAGTAGAGCGCCCGCGCGATGAAAAAATAGAGCATGTCGCGCTGGCGCGGCAGCGCGCGCAGTGTCTCTATCAGCTCAGCCAGCGCTGACCTACGAGTGCGAGCCGGGCGCGCTGCCGGCAGGTCGGGCACGAAAAGGAAGAACGGGATCAGGAAAACCATCACCCAGATCGCCGCGAACGGCCCCACCAGCCTGTCACCCTCGCGTTGGGCGAGGTCCAGGGTGAGCAGCGGTTCGAGCCCGAGAAGGGTGTGTCCGGTTGCCGGATTTGTCACGAGCAACCCGGCCATAACGCCAAGGCTCAGGAGGCCGCCAACGTAACCCGCAGCCCAACCGGCGCCGGACAGACGGCCCAGCTTGGCCGACGGAACAAGCGTCGGCATGATGGCATTCGTAAAGACGGTTGCGAACTCGGCCGCGAGTGTGGCCGCGACGAATGCGGCAAGCACGAGGAAGATTGTGGAACTGCTCGCTCCGGGCACGGCCCACCAGAGCGCGGCCATTCCGGCGGCCAGTATCACGGCGAATAAGGCGACCCATGGCTTGCGCCGGCCCCCGCCATCGGCCACGGCGCCCAGCACCGGGCTGCCGATGGCAATGAGCATGCCAGCAATTGCTGCCGCATACCCCCACAGTGCCTGGCCGCGGGCGGGATCTCCGACGACGGCTGACGTGAAATAGGGCGCAAACAGAAACGTGAGGACCAGTGTGTAGTAGGGCTGCAGCGCCCAGTCGACCAGAACCCATCCGGCCAGCGCACGCAG
>JAEVZQ010000063.1 GCA_023392135.1 Pseudomonadota bacterium
ACGGCATCCGGCGGCGATCGCCGGTTCGTGCCGGTGCTGGCGCGGGCGGCCGTGGCTGTGGGCGTAGCGGGTCTGTTCATCGAAACGCACCAGGACCCGGACAAGGCGCCATCGGATGGTCCCAACATGGTGCCGCTGAACCGGCTCGAGCCCTTGCTGGCCGAGCTGATCGAGCTGGATCGCGTGGTCAAGAAGCAACTCGCAGCGGCTCGGGAGGGCGCAGCCTGACGAATCGATTGCATTGAAGACATGTTTTGAATTGTTGATGACTCGGGGCAGTTAAACTAAAGCCCGATCGAGCTTATTGGTTAGAACTGATTATCCGGGCCACCTGACGGCGGCTGATGGGGATGGGCACCATGACGCGAATCATCTGCATCGGCCATTCTGCGCTCGACTATATCTATCGCGTCGAAGCCTTCCCGCGCGGGCCGTCGAAAATTCGCGCGCTGGAGCACTTCGAGAGCGGCGGCGGCATGGCGGCCAATGCCGCGGCAGCGATTGCCAAACTGGGCGGCAAGGTCGAGCTGTGGAGCCGGGTCGGCGATGACGACGCCGCAGCCAAAATACGCGCCGGGCTCAAGAGCGCCGGGGTGGACGTCCGCTCGGTGCAGTCTTTCGATGAGGGCCGCACCTCGACATCGGCCATCATCGTCGATGATGCCGGCGAGCGGCTCATCGTCGGGGTGCGCGACATCAACATGCCGTCCGGTACGAGCTGGCTGCCGCTGGAGCGCATCAGCGGGGCAGCGGCCGTTCTGGGGGACGTCCGCTGGCTCGAGGGGCTGCGCGTCGGGTTCGAGCGCGCGCGTAAGGAAGGCATTCCCACTGTTCTCGATGCGGACCTCGGGGCACGAGAGGCTCTGGTCGAAGTTCTCGCCCTCACCGACTACGCCATCTTCTCCGAGCCGGCACTCAAGGATTTCGCGGCGTTGCCGAGCACGGACGCGATGCTGCAGCGAGTCCTCGAGCTTGGCCCCCGGCACGCGGGCGTGACGCTGGGCGCGCATGGCTACCGCTGGGCCGATGACCTGGGAGGCGGCGTGCAGCCCGGCTTTCCAGTCGATGTGGTCGACACGACGGGGGCGGGCGATGCGTTCCATGGGGCGTTCACGCTGGCCCTCGTTGAGGGGAGGCCCGTTGCCGAATGCGCCCGCTTCGCTTGCGCCGTCGCCGCCATGAAGTGTACGCGAATCGGCTCCCGCGCCGGCCTGCCGACGCGAGCGCAGGTCGAAAGCTTCCTTGCCGCGCGAAGCTGACCCACCGGAGTCATACCGGGGCTTGTCCCCGGTCTCCAACGGACCGCGCGCTCGGCGTCTGTTGAAAGCTGGATCCCGGCTACAAGTGCCGGGATGACCGTTGGCGGGAGGCTTGCTTTCTTGCGACGGCCGATCCGGTAGACGCAGCCGGTCTGCGCCGTTAAGAGGGTCGCGCGACAGCGCCCTGGGACCGGCGCCGCGCCAGGCCCCGAACGAGGGGAGGACTTCGATGCCCCTTGAGCGACACACGGCTGCCGGCAGCGCAGAGGTGAGCCACAAGGATATGGCCAATGCCATCCGCGCACTCGCCATGGACGCCGTCGAGAAGGCGAAATCGGGGCATCCGGGCATGCCCATGGGCATGGCGGATGTTGCCACGGTGCTCTTCACGAAGATCCTGCGCTGCGACGCCGCCGTTCCGACGTGGCCCAACCGCGACCGGTTCGTGCTGTCTGCGGGCCATGGCTCGATGCTGCTTTATTCGCTGCTCTACCTCACCGGTTATCCCGGAATGGATATCGATGAGATCAAACAGTTCCGCCAGTTCGGGTCGAAGACGGCGGGACATCCTGAGAATGGGCACGCGCCGGGCATCGAGACGACCACCGGGCCGCTCGGGCAGGGCATCGCCACGGCTGTCGGCATGGCCATCGCCGAGCGCATCTGGAACGCGCGACTCGGAGCCGACGTTATCGACCACCACACGTACGTAATCGCCGGCGATGGCTGCCTCATGGAGGGGAGCAGCCAGGAGGCGATCACACTCGCAGGGCACCTCGGGCTGGGCAAGCTGATCGTGCTGTTCGATGACAACGGAATTTCGATCGACGGGTCGACGGCGCTATCGACGTCCGACGATCAGATCCGCCGTTTCGAGGCCGCCGGCTGGAATACGGTATCCGTCGACGGGCACGAGCCGGAGGCGATTGCATCGGCCATCTCCAGAGCACGGGCCGATGGCAGCAAGCCCTGGCTGATCGCCTGCAAGACCGTGATCGGCTACGGCGCACCGAAGAAGCAGGGCACCGCCTCGACGCACGGGTCGCCGCTCGGCGCTGACGAGATCGCAGATGCCCGCGAGCGGCTCGGCTGGTCGTTTCCCCCATTCGAGATACCGGAACCCATTCTGCGTGCCTGGCGGGCTGCGGGGCAGCGCGGTGCGGGCGATCGCGCCAAATGGCAGGCGCGCTGGGCCGATGTCGACGGCAAGACGCGGGAAAGCTTCGAGCATCCGGCCGCCGCGGCGGGCGACGCTCTGCGGAATGCCATCGGCGAAGCAAAGCGCAAGGCCGCGGCCGAGACGGCCAAAAAGGCGACCCGCCAGTGGTCGGAGTTCGCGCTCGATCATCTGGTTCCGGTGCTGCCGGGACTGATCGGCGGCTCGGCAGACCTCACCGGCTCGAACAATACGAAGACCAAGTCGCAGGCCGTGATCAAGAAGGGCGACTTCAGCGGCAGCTATATCCATTACGGTATCCGCGAGCACGCCATGGCGGCGGCCATGAACGGGCTCGCGCTTTATGGCGGCATCATTCCCTACGGCGGCACGTTCCTGGTGTTCACGGATTACTGCCGGCCGGCCATTCGCCTCTCCGCGCTGATGCGCCAGCGGGTCGTCTACGTCATGACGCATGATTCGATCGGCCTCGGCGAGGACGGGCCGACGCACCAGCCGATCGAGCATCTGGCGGCCCTGCGCGCCATTCCGAATCTCAACGTGATGCGGCCCGCTGATGGCGTCGAGACGGCCGAGTGCTGGGATATCGCCGTCCGGGCCAGCGCCACGCCGAGCATTCTTGCGTTGACGCGTCAGGGCGTCCCGAACCTGCGCACGACGCACACGGACGAGAACCTCTGCACCAAAGGGGCTTACGTGCTGCGCGAGGCGGAAGGCCAGCGGGACATCACGCTGCTGGCAACGGGCTCGGAGGTCGGGCTCGCGGTCGAGGCGGCCGAAGCTCTGGCGAAAGAGGGAGTTGCGGCAGCCGTAGTGTCGATGCCCTGCTTCGAGCTTTTCCGCCAGCAACCGGATGATTATCGGCGGGCCGTGCTGGGGGAGGCTCCGCGTATCGGCATCGAGGCGGCCATCGCCCAGGGCTGGTGCGAATGGCTCGACAGAAACGACATGTTCATCGGCCTCGACGACTTCGGCGCATCCGCACCAGCCTCGGCCCTGTTCCAGCATTTCGGTCTGACGCCCGCGCGGGTCGTTGATGAAGCAAAGGCCCTTATCGCCAGACGCGGGTGAGCCATCGCCCGACACGGGAGAACGCCATGGACCTCGAAAAGCTCAAGACGAC
>JAEVZQ010000064.1 GCA_023392135.1 Pseudomonadota bacterium
CGGTGCACACCGACACCGAGCGTGACCATGTTCTTCGGCGTGCTGTTGGCCGGAGTCATCGGGCAGAGGGCCGCAGAGGGCGGCGGTGATGTCGTGCTGCCGTTGATGGCCACGCAGATTCTCTGGATCAATCTCGTTACCGACGGCGCGCCCGCGCTCGCCCTGGGGGTCGATCCGCCGGACGAGGGCGTGATGCAGGCGCCGCCTCGCCCACGAGACGAAGGCGTGATCACGGGCAGCATGTGGGCCGGCATCATGTTCGTCGGTGCAGTCATGGCTGCCGGAACGCTTCTCGTGCTCGACGCATCGCTTCCGGGCGGCCTGATCGAAGGCTCCGGGGACTTGGCTTACGGGCAGACGATGGCATTCACGATGCTCGTGCTGTTTCAACTCTTCAACACCTTCAACGCGCGCTCTGACGAGCGGAGCGTCTTCGAAGGACTGTTCACGAACCGCTGGCTATGGGCAGCGCTTGGATTGTCCGTCCTTCTGCAAGTCGCAGTGATTTACCTGCCGTTTCTGCAGCAGGCGTTCTCGACCGTAGCCTTGAGCGCGGGCGACTGGCTGCTCTGCGCGGCGGTCGCGAGCTCCGTGCTCTGGCTGCGCGAGCTGGGCAAGGTCGTCACCCGGGCGTGGCAGAGAAGGAGGTAGGGTCGGTGTCAGGCGCCAGCAGCTTTTGCTGATGTACCGGACGTTTCCGCCCCGGAGCCGACAGGGGCTAACATCGAGCGCGAACCACCATCACGGGACAGTTTGCCCTTTGCAGGACGTCCTTCAGAATTGCCGCCCGCGGAGATTCCCACTTGCCTCTCCAAGCCAGCACAATCAGGTCGGTAGATTGCTGCTCGGACAGGCGCAGGATCTCCGAGGCAGGATCGCCATGAGCGAGAAAGACACGCACGTGCAGATGGCCCAGCGGGCAAATGCTTCTGATCCGCTCCGCAAATTCATCGCGCCAGGCTGGCCATTCGTGGTGCGCCTGATCGGCATAGAATGGCGTCGTGAAGGTTCCGGGCTCACTAGGCGCCACCCTCTTGGCATGTGAGACGTGGGCTACGAGGAGCGCGGCATCAGCCCTTGAGGCGAGCTCCATTGCGGGTTTCAGTGCGGCGCTGGTGGTGGGCGTCCCATCGTGCGGCACCAGCATATGCTGGAGCTGCCAGGACGCTACGCCGCGTTCCGGCGGCACCAGCACCACTGGACAGGAAACCTCCCGCAGAACCGTCGTCGCGGTCCGGCCCAGCAGCTTTGCCGACTCGGACCGGCTGTTACGGCAAACAACAACGAGGAGCGGATCCAGCTCGCGCGCGGCCTTCACAATTTCCTCATTCGGCGCCCCAACGCGCGTGTGGACGCCGAGACCGTCGAGAACCTGTGTTCCATGGCTCAATTGTTCGCGCTGCTCCGCCCCGTTCTCTTTTTTCTCGCCAACATACAGGATATGGAGGCCCACCTGCCCGACTTCGCCGAGCACCTTCGCCACTGGGACCGCCGCAAGCGCCTGCTTCGAGCCGTCGAGCGGGACGAGGATGACTTGGTCGCTCATGAATCACCTTCTTGCGCGATTGCGTTGTCCGGCGGCAAATCGAGTTCATAACTTTTGCCGCGGACCTGAATGCGCATCGACATGCTGCGCCAATCTTCTGGGAGCCGCGGATCACATTCCGGGCCATTTTCAGTCAGGCGCAAACCAGCAAAGCCGAATACTGTGGCCTGCCATAGTCCGCCGAGGGCTCCCACGTGCACGCCGTTGGCCGCGTTGCCCATGTTGTTCCCCAAATCGATCTCGGCCGATTGCCGGAAATAGCGCTCCGCGAGCGCAGTATCGCCGAGGCGCGCAGCAACCAGCGCGTGGGTCGCCGGACTGAGCGAGCTACCGTGCCCGCATCGCGGTTCGTAATAGTCGAAATTGATCTTACGGACTTCCGCCGGTATCCGGTCCCAGAGCAGTTGGACCAGCAAGACGACGTCGGCCTGTTTGAGCACCTGTGACTGCGCAATGCGCTCACGGCCGAGGAGCACGTCCATCGGCGCTGTCCGCGTCGCATACTCGGAGAGATCGATGTGCTCCAGATCAAAATAGCCCTGGAACTGCTCGAAGAGCCCGGTCCGCTCGTCGAATCCGTTATAAAGATCGCGCGCAATATGCAGCCATGTACGCCGCTCCTCTCCGGTAATCCCGAGCCGTCGTGACAGCGCCTGCCACTCCTCCGGCCAACGCTCGGAGAAATTCCCGGCGATCTCCGCCGCGGCTTCCAGGTTCCACTGCGCCATGCCGTTGGTGTAGGCGTTGTCGTCCACCGACTCGTGATACTCATCGGGGCCGATCACGCAGCGGATGTGGTAGCGGTTGTCTTCCTCGAGCGTGGCGCGGCTTGCCCAAAAACGTGCGGTTTCGATCAGGATTTCCGCCCCGACCTCTTTCAGAAAGCGATCGTCGCCGGTTGTCCGCCAATAGTTCCAGACGGCATAGGCCACATCTGCGCTGATGTGCTGCTCCTGCTCTCCCGTGAGAATTCGAACGACCTCGCCATCGGGAGCAATGGCGAATGGCGGCGTCATATCCTCTCCAGTATCGGCCGACTCCCAGGCATAGAGAGCGCCGCGATAGCCGCGCCGCCCAGCATTGGCGCGTGCCGCCCCGAGCGTATGAAAGCGGTACATGAGGAGCGCGCGCGCCGCTTCCGGATAGGTCAGCAAATAAAACGGCAGCATGAAAATTTCGGTGTCCCAGAATACGTGCCCCTTGTAGCCTGGACCGCTCAGCCCCTTGGCCCCAACCGAAACCCGTTCATCCTCCGGATTGGCCGAGCTCAGCAGATGGT
>JAEVZQ010000065.1 GCA_023392135.1 Pseudomonadota bacterium
GTTCATGGGCGCGTCCACGGGTGATCTCCTGGTTGAAGACGAGCCGACCCTCGACCGCATCATCGCCACCATCCGCCGCCGTGCGGCGTTCCATGCGGAGGATGAAACCCGCCTGAGGGAACGCGCCGGGCTCCGGCGCCCCGGAGATGCCTCGTCGCATCCGGAATGGCGGGACGAGATTGCCGCCCTTACGGCTACCCAGCGCCTCGTGCGACTTGCGGAAAAGCATGGACGGCGCGTGCACGTCCTCCACGTCTCGACGAGAGAGGAAATGGCGTTCCTGGCCGATCACAAGGAATGGGCGAGCGTCGAGGTGACGCCGCATCATCTGACGCTGGTTGCGCCCGACTGCTACCAGCGGCTCGGCACCTTCGCGCAGATGAACCCTCCGGTGCGCGACGAGCGGCATCGGCAGGCGATCTGGGCTGCGCTGTCGGCCGGCATCGTCGACGTGCTGGGCTCCGATCACGCCCCGCATACGCGTGAGGAGAAGGAGCATCCGTATCCGCACAGCCACTCCGGCATGACGGGCGTGCAGACGCTCGTGGCGACCATGCTCGACCACGTCAACGCAGGCCGCCTGTCGCTCGAGCGGCTCGTCGATCTCACGAGCCATGGCCCCCAGCGCCTGTTCGGCATCCGCAACAAGGGTCGCATCGCCGTCGGCTATGACGGCGACCTCACAATTGTCGACTTGAAGCGGCAGCAGACGATCGACGATTCGATGATCGCCAGCCGCTGTGGCTGGACGCCCTATCACGGCGTGACCGTCCAAGGCTGGCCGGTCGGAACCATTGTTCGGGGGCGGCGCGTCATGTGGGAGGGCGAGGTGCTGGGTGCGGCCGGCGGCGAGCCGGTACGGTTCTACGAGGCGGCCTGATTCCCATGGCTTGACGCACCGCCTCTGCTGCCGGAAGACGTTGACGCCGACTGACTGACGAGGAGCATGTTCCATGAGTGTCGCCGCGGGCCGAGAATTCCTGAGCATTCCAGGACCAACGACGGTTCCCGACGAGGTCCTGCGGGCCATGCATCGGCCGGCCGTCGACATCTACTCGGGCGGGCTGATCGACGTGACGATGAGCCTGCTCGCCGACCTCAAGCGCGTCTTTCGCACCAGCGGGCGGACGTACATGTACGCGGCCAACGGCCATGGCGCCTGGGAGGCGGCGCTCTGCAACGTGCTCTCGCGCGGCGACAAGGTTCTCGTGCTCGAAAGCGGCCGCTTTGCTCTCGGCTGGGGCGAGATGGGGCAGAAGCTCGGCCTCGACGTCGACGTGCTCAAAGGGGACTGGCGCCGCGCCGTGCGGCCTGCTGACGTCGAGGAACGGCTGAGAGCGGACAAGACCCACGCGATCAAAGCTGTCCTGGTCGTGCAGGTCGATACGGCCTCCGGCGTCGTCAACGATATTCCGGCGATCTCGAAAGCGATCCGGGCAGCAAACCATCCGGCCCTGTTCATGGTCGATGGCGTAGCCTCGCTCGGCACGATGCCGTTCGAAATGGACGGCTGGGGGATCGACGTCGCCGTCTCCGGCTCACAAAAGGGTTTGATGAGCCCGCCCGGGCTCGGACTGGTCGCGGCGAGCGAGCGGGCGTCTGCACTGCACACGACCGCCAACCTCAACACGCCGTACTGGGACTGGGGATTCCGCGAGGGCGAGGAGCACTATCAGAAGTACTGCGGCACGCCGCCGGAGCACCTCCTCTTCGCGCTGCGCCAGGCGCTCGATATGCTTTTTACGGAAGGGTTCGAGGCGGCTTTCGAGCGGCACAGGTTGCTCGCCGAAGCGGTCCGGCGGGCCGTCTCCGTCTGGGCGGAAGGACAGGCGCTCGCGTTCAACATCGCCGACCCGCACGAACGCGCAAATTCGGTGACCACCATCCTCTGGCAACGGCCAGGCGGGCCGCAGCCGCTCATCGACTATGCGCGAGAGAAGTGCGGTGTCGTCCTCGGCGTCGGCATCGGTGCACTGTCAGGCAAAGCCTTCCGGATCGCTCACATGGGTCATGTCAACGCGCCGATGGTCCTCGGCACGCTCGGAGTGATCGAGACGGGCCTTTCCGCACTCGGCATTCCGCACGGCCGCGGCGGCGTGCAGGCCGCGATCGAGTGGCTGGGAGAAAATGTTCGGCCCTGATGCGGGGGCTACCGGTTCTTCTGAACCTGGATTTCCGCACCCATGTCCGGATGCAGCACGACCCGATATCGTCCGTTGCTGCAATCGAGGAACCATACGGTGCTCAACGGCCGTGAAGCGGACTGGTCCCGCTCGGCGCTGACCGGCCTGTCACACGGAAAGCCTTGCTCGCGCACACGCACGGCAAGGATTTCGAGCGGGGCTTCCTCCTGTGCCATGGCATCACCAGCCATCACTCCAAGTGCAATGAGGATCGGGACGGCGGCAGACAGGAGCCGGCGTGGTCCATATTCGCCCGGATAGCAGCCTCGCTGCATGGGAGCCTCCGCACACGGATGACGGCCTCTGGCGAACATGAGGAGCGGCCCGAGGTTCCCGACGACTTGCAGGTGAAGTTAAATCCGGCCTTCCGCAACGGCGTGACAGGACACCAGGCGATCTCCTGCCGTGACCAGCTCCGGGGCTTCTCGGCGGCAGCGCTCCCATTGGAACGGGCACCGCGGATGGAAGCCGCAGCCCTCCGGCGGGCTGATGGGGTTGGGTATTTCACCCTCCACCGCTCGGCGCACGCGGCCGGTCATCTCCAGATCCGGCACGGCGTCGAGCAGCATGCGCGTGTAGGGGTGGCGCGGGTCGGCAAAGAGCCCGTGTGACGGGGCCACTTCGACGAGGCGCCCGAGATAGAGCACGCCGATGCGCGTCGCCATGTGCCTGACGACAGCAAGATTGTGGCTGATGAAGAGATAGGTGAGCCCCAGACGGTCCTGCAGGTCGCGCATCAGATTGAGGATCTGAGCCTGCACGGAAACGTCGAGCGCCGAGGTCGGCTCGTCGCAGATGATGAACTCCGGATTGGCAGCAAGTGCGCGCGCAATCGCAATGCGCTGGCGCTGACCGCCGGAGAACTCATGTGGATATTTCTGCCCGTCCGCGGGGTCGAGGCCGACCAGCTCCAGCAGCTCCGCCACACGTCCGTCGATGTCCTGCCTCGCGCGTAACAGTCCAAACGCGCGTAGCGGCTCGGCGATGATGCGGTCGACCCGCCAGCGCGGGTTGAGGCTGGCGTACGGGTCCTG
Source organism: Pseudomonadota bacterium (assembly GCA_023392135.1). GTDB lineage: Bacteria > Pseudomonadota > Alphaproteobacteria > Rhizobiales > Hyphomicrobiaceae > ZC4RG25. The sequence goes on from JAEVZQ010000065.1 coordinate 3,218, forward strand.
GAAGATCATCTGAATGCGGCGGCGCAGCTCTGCGCGTTTGCTGCGGGCCTCCGTGCTGCTCATCGAGACGCCGTCGATGCGCACGTCGCCGCCGCTCGGTGGCAGCAGGCCGACGATGATCCTGGCGATCGTCGATTTCCCGGAGCCGGACTCGCCGACGAGAGCGAAGGTCTCCCGGCGGCCGATATGGAACGAGACGTCGGCTACCACCGTCAAAGTCCGGCGCGGGCGGCGCTCGACGACCCGGTTGAGCCACGGGCCTGAGATGTCGAAGACGCGCCGGAGCCGATCGACTTCGACAAGGGGGCAGGAGCTCATGGCACCGCCTCGCTGGGTTCGGCGAGCCAGCAGGCCACCTCCGCGCGGTCATCCCCGGTCAGCAGCGGTCGCTCGGCGCGGCAGCGGTCGATAGCCCGCGAGCAGCGGGGGTTGAAAGAGCACCCCGGAGGCCGCGCATTGAGCCGCGGCATCGCGCCCGGGATCTGCACGAGGCGGTCGGCATCACCCATCAGGGTCGGGATGGAGCCCATCAGCCCTTGCGTATAGGGGTGGCGCGGCTGTTTCAGCACATCCCGCACTGAACCGATTTCAACGATGCGGCCGGAATACATGACCGCGACCCGATCCGCCATTTCAGCAATCACGCCCATGTCATGGGTGATGAGCATGACCGAGGTGCCGTGACTCTTCGCCAGCTCCTTCAGCAAGGCGATGATCTGCGCCTGAACGGAGACGTCGAGCGCCGTCGTCGGCTCGTCGGCGATGATCAACTCCGGGCTCGTGCAGAGGACCATTGCGAGCACCACCCGCTGACGCATACCGCCCGATAGCTCGTGCGGGTAGGCGTCGATGCGCTGCTCGGAGGCTGGAATGCCGACTTCCCCCAGCAGCGCGATCGCGCGCTCACGGGCGCGGGCGGCCGAGATGTCGAGATGCACGGTCATGGTCTCGACGATTTGCTCGCCGATACGAAACAGCGGATTGAGGCTGGTCAGCGGGTCCTGGAACACCATGCCGACGCGCTTGCCGCGGA
>JAEVZQ010000072.1 GCA_023392135.1 Pseudomonadota bacterium
CGCGCCAGCCCCCACCAATGCAACGGCAGGCAGACCGCCAGGTTGAATCCGGCATAGATGACGAGCGCCATCCGCCAGCCCACCTCTGCAGTGAGCACATGGCCGATCGGCCAGAAGAACGTCGAAGCAAAACCGCCGAACAGTGTGAGGTAAGAGATGGCGCGCCGCCCCCGGTGCGGCGCGACCTGCACCAGCGCAGCGAAGGCCGCATCATAGAGCGACATGCGCATACCGACGCCCATGACGGCCCAGCCGGCGAGATAGACGACCGGATTGGTGGCGGCAGCAACGACGAGCAGCGAGACAGCACAGAGAATCGAGCCGGCGCTCATGACGAGCCGCCCGCCTTTCGTGTCGATGGCCTTGCCGACCGCAGTGGAGACAAAGCTCGACGCCAGCAAGCCGACCGTGAGCCCGGAAAAGACGAGACTGCGGCTCCAGCCCGTATCCTCGGCAATGGGGGCTGCCAGCACACCAAGTGCGTAGAGCGTGGTGCCCCAGGCGACGATCTGGGTGATGCCGAGAGCAATTATTGCGGTACCGATCGGCGATAGAGCCCAGGCCACCCAGGTCCACTGTGCTGGACCACCTCTGGCGCGCTGCGACATGCCTCCTTTGCTCCTCCCGGATTGGCTCGCGCGCCACATTAACCTCTCATCGGCAGGCTCGCCATCGACGCGGATTGCACGGCTCATGTGCGGCATCGCCGGTTGCGCTGGCATCTGGACGGGGCAGCAGGCAGCGCCAATATCCTCCACAGAGGAGATTCAGCAGAATGAATGATAAGGAAGAGAACCGCTTCGCGGCCCGTGCGGCGCGCTATATGCAGGTGGGGACGAACGTCGGCGCCGTCGCAGTCCGGGTCGCGGGGCAGCGGCTGTTGGGAATTCGGGGGGACCGCTCCAAGAATGCGATGGACCTGGCGGTTGCTCTCGGCGGACTCAAAGGACCGCTGATGAAGGTGGCGCAGCTCCTTTCCACCATCCCCGAAGCCTTGCCGCCGGAGTACGCCCGCGAGCTATCACAGCTCCAAAGCCAGGCACCGCCCATGGGTCCCACATTCGTGCGACGCCGCATGCTCGCCGAGCTGGGTCCGAACTGGGCATCGCGTTTCAAGAGCTTCGAGCCGACGGCGGCAGCATCGGCCTCTCTCGGTCAGGTGCACAAGGCAATCTCCCATGACGGCCGTGAGCTCGCATGCAAGCTGCAGTATCCGGACATGCAGTCTGCGGTCGAAGCCGACCTCAACCAGCTCAAGATCATTTTCTCGATCCACGCCCGGATGGATCCTGCGGTCGATACGCGCGAGATCATGACCGAGATCGCCGCGCGGCTGCGGGAGGAGCTCGACTATGAGCTCGAGGCACGCCACACGGACCTCTATGCCCGGATCTTCGACGATGATTCGCTCATCCGCGTGCCGCGGGTCGAGAGCGACCTATCGACAAAGCGCCTCCTGACGATGAGCTGGCTCGAGGGAAAGCCACTGCTCTCCTACAAGCAGGCGCCCATGGAGCACCGGAACACGATCGCGCGTGCCATGTTCCGCGCGTGGTGGTATCCTTTCAGCCATTACGGCGTGATCCACGGCGATCCCCACCTTGGCAACTACACCATTTTCGAGCAGGACGGCGCGCCCGCCGGCATCAACCTGCTGGACTATGGCTGCATCCGGACATTCCGAACGCCGTTCGTGCAGGGCGTGATCGACCTCTATACGGGGCTGCTCACCGGCAATCAGGATCTTGTCGTGCACGCCTACCAGACCTGGGGCTTCAAAGGGCTCACGAACGAGCTGATCGAGGCCATGAACATCTGGGCGCGGTTCATCTATGGCCCGCTGCTCGACGATCGCGAGCGTACCATCGCCGAAGGCACCACACCCGGCGAATACGGCCGCCGCGAAGCCTTTCAGGTACACACGGTTCTGCGGGAGAAAGGTCCAGTCGTCGTGCCGCGCGAATTCGTCTTCATGGACCGCGCTGCCATCGGGCTCGGTGGCGTGTTCCTCCACCTCGATGCCCACATGAACTGGTATCGCCTGTTCAACGAGACGATCGAAGACTTCGACCTCGCCACCGTGGCCGAGCGCCAGCAGACCACATTCACTGCGGCCGGAGTGCCGTTGCCGTAATCTCGAGATTTGAGCCGCAGCTTAGCTGCGGCTTTCTTTCCCCTTACGCCGCTAATTTGCGCTCGGCCTGCTGGGCAATTTCGTCGCGAATGATATCGAGCGGCTGCCGCATGTCGTAGACGGGAGCAATCATGCTGCGCAGCCTGGACCGCAACTCCTGGCGGCCCCCGAAGTTTCCGACGACCGGTGCGAATGGGGTCAGGGCAACAAGCTCCGAGCCATAGAGCTGGACGTACTCGTCGAAGTTATCGAAGTTCCTTCGGTTTTCGTTTCCCTGCAGCGTCTCAGCTGGGACTCCGTTTGCAAATATTACGTCATGCTCCTCAAGCTCGATGTGGAAGTATTCTATGGAATCAGCATCACAGCGAGTGCATTTCTGAATCGTCCGGCCATTTACGAGATTGATAGCAGGTATCAGAAGGCCGTTCAGATAAAAACAGTGAGCACCTGAAACGTAGAGGTCATTATATGGCAGCCCATCACCTAGAGCTCCACTCTTTATGACAACCGGGAGTATTTCGGGACGACAGCTGGCGTTTCTCTCGAATGACATCCGAGCAGCCCACTTAATCTTCGATGCTTCGCCCGATAGGGTGATGACACGATCACCGGTCATAAGATTTTCGACGGTTACTTCACCATGTGGTGTCTGAATGAATGTGCCCTTCAAAAAACAAATACATCCTTTTGGCTGACCACCTGAGCTTTCGCATCCCTGCGGCGACTGAGCACGAGCGTCATTGGGAATGGCGTAGGAGCTGGCTACGTAACTGGCCAAAGCTGACCCAAGCACTGCGGTTGCCTTAATGAAGCCGCGTCGGGACGTGGACAGAGTTGCTTTCGAGTTGGCTATTTGGATGCCGGTAGAAGCGCGATTGGGCTCCTGCATAGCAGTTTCCTCAGCTCAGCGGTTTGGATCGGGGGTGGGATGTCCATGCAAATGAATCAATTCAGCTGAGTTATCAGACACGTTTTGGTTGTAATTAGCAATCTCTGGTTGATTCAACTTGTTCATAAGTGGCCGCCGCGCAACAGCTGTGAGGGTCGGTGTTCAGAAAGCTAGGTTTACCCAGGGTCACTCAATGCGGTTGGCTGGCCGTCTTAGACGGCTGAATTCTGTGCGTGGATTGCAAGCAGCAGCGCCTAATTTGGCTACCTCGGCCGCCTTCGCTGCGGTGCGCGCTCGCGATGGACCGGCCTCATCGGCGGATGGCCGAAGGGGCGGCCCGGTTTGGCGTACATTCGCGCCGAAGGCACCGATACGATCTCGCGTTCCGGCCAGCGGAGGGCCGTCAGCTTGCCGCCGAAGACGCAGCCGGTATCGATGCACAGCGTGTTGTTGACCCAGTCCGCATCCGGCACCGGCGTGTGGCCGTAAACGATCGTGGCTTGGCCCCGGCATCTGGCCGCCCAGTGATAGCGAACCACGAGACCCGTCTCGTCCGTCTCGCCGTCCGTGTCGCCGTAGAGGCAAAACTCCCGGACGGCATCCGTCGCTCGGCCGATCATCTCCTCCAAAATGCCGCCGTGCGCGACAACGAGGCGCCCGCCGTCGAGCCACAGGTGGCTCGGGAGGCCGAGCAGGAATTCCCGTACCTCGTCGCGGAACTCTCCGCGCTCCGCGGCGAACTGGGCGACTGTCCTGTCAAGTCCGTGGGTCAGGCGGACGTTGGCGCCGCGCAGCCACTTCAGGAATTTCGCATCATGATTGCCGGGCACTGCGAAAGCCTGGCCGTTCTCGACCATGCTCATGACGATACGCAGCACGTCCGGCGACCGGGGGCCGCGATCCACGAAGTCGCCAACGAAGATCAGGCGCCGGTCGGGCGGCGGTTCGACTTCGGCGTGCCGGTCCCTGCCACTGCCCTCGAACCGCAACCTGTACCCGAGCCGCTCGAGAAGCTCCGCGAGCTCATCCGCGCAGCCGTGGACATCGCCGATGATGTCGAAGGGTCCGTACTCTTTCCGTAGATCGGGCGGCAGGCGCTCGCGCGCGATCGTGACCGCCTCGGCCTCTCCAGGAGCAACCTGATGGGTCGGTTTGAAACCGGTCGCTTCCAGGCGGTGCACCCGTCGCAGATCGGCGCGGGTTTCCCGGCCGCAGAGTACGATCGCCACCGGCCGCGCGTAAAATTGCTTGGCGAGGCGCAGAAGATCGAGCTGCTGTTTCGGGGTCGCTTCGCTCGCGGCCATGGCGACCAGCTGACGACGCGCCAGACGATCCGCAGCGATCGATGGCCACGCGTCCGAGTTGCGGTCCAGGATTTCCTCGGGAGCGAAG
>JAEVZQ010000096.1 GCA_023392135.1 Pseudomonadota bacterium
AGCACCACCGGCATGGCGAGCCGCGCGGTGATGAAGAAGCTGATGACGAGGTCCGTCCTGCCGCCGAAATAGCCCGCAACGAGCCCGAGCGTCGTACCGATCAGCCCTGAAATGACCATCACGGACAGGCCGATGAGCAACGAGATACGGGCGCCGTACAGAATGCGCGAAAGGTAGTCTCGCCCCAGGTTGTCGGTGCCCAGCGGGTTCGACCAGATGCCTTTGTCGTGCCAGATCGGCGGAACGAGCCTGTGCATCAGATCCTGTGCATAGGGATCGTGCGGCGCGAGCAGCGGCGCTAGCAAGGCGATGGCCACCACGGCACCAACGAGCATCAGCCCGGTCATTACCGAGGGGTTGCCAGCCATGCGGGCCGCCGCCGAGCCGGTCTTCGGCACGACTGTCTCGACCGGGAGGATGACCGTGTCGCTCATCAGGCCACCCTCATCCTGGGATCGAGGAATGCGTTGAGCAGGTCGGAAACGAGCGTCAGCACGACGTAGATCAGCGCCAGCAACAAAAGCACCGCCTGCGTCACCGGGAAGTCCTTGTGCGTGATCGACTGGTACGCGAGGTAGCCCAGCCCATCGAGGGCGAAGATCGTCTCGATGACGATGGAGCCGCCGAGCAGGTAGCCGAGCTGCACAGCCGCGAGCGCCACCACCGGGACGAGCGCGTTGCGCAGGCCATGCTTGAAAACGACGCTGGCCGACGACAGGCCCTTGGCGCGTGCCGTGCGGATGTAGTCCGAGCTCAGCACCTCGATCATGCCGGCGCGCACGAGGCGCATCATGGGCGGCGTCACGTAATAGCCGAGCGCGATGGTGGGCATCACGAAATGGGCCCACGTATCGCTCCCCGAGACCGGCAGCCATCTGAGCGTGATCGAGAACAGCATGATCAGCACGAGGGCGAAGAAGAAGTTCGGCAACGCCTGCCCGGCCACCGCGATGGCGAGTGCAGCGCGGTCGATCCAGCTTCCGGCATAGACCGCCGCCAGGACTCCGAGCGGCACGGAGAGTGCCAGGGCGAAGAGGAGGGAGAAGCTGCCGATGTAGAATGTGACCGGCAGCTTGTCGGCAATCAGCCCTGTAACGTCTGTCTTGAAGTAGAGCGACTGGCCGAAATCGCCGGAAAGGGTCGTCAGCAGCCAGTCCAGGTATTGTATGATCAGCGGCCGGTCGAGCCCGTAGGTCTGGCGCACGAGCGCGATGTCTTCATCCCGTGCGCCTTCGCCAGCAATGGCGATCGCCGCATCGCCCGAGAGGCGCAGCAGCATGAACGCCACGATCGAGACGAAGGCCGCAACGAGTAGGGCCAGGCCGAGCCGCTTGAGTGTATAGAGCAGCATCAAACCCTCCCGTGCAGCGCTTCAGCCTGCACTTTAGAAACCCATCCTGGGAATCGCCGGCGCGATTCTCACGGCAAATCCCGGATCTGGCTTTCTCAACTCTGGTTCCGGGATGACGGAAAATGCTTCGCAGTGGCCCTCCCTGCGGGCCAACCGCGTTCGGCCTCACTTCCACTTCATCTCCCAGAACCGGGGCAGCTCGTCGGGGTACGCCTTGAACTCCAGGTCCTTGTCGGAAACGTAGTAGGTGGTGAGCGCGTAGAGCGGCACGGCGTAAGCCCGCTCGTTCACGAGCTGGAGGCCGCGCTTGTAGGCCTCCTTGCGCACCTCGGGATCGACGCTGGTGTCGCCCTTCTCGAATAGCGCAATCACCTCCGGGTCCTTGTTCATGTCATCGTCGATGCCCTTGAAGTAGGCGGACGGGCCGGCGGAGACGTCATTGATGCTGAACGAGCCCCAGGTCTGGTGCGTGACTGCGGCCTTGTTGGCGCGATGCTGCTCGCGCATGGCGGCATACTGCATGAACTTGAGGTTCGCCTGAATGCCGACCGCGCGCAGATAGTTCACCATAGCCTCGGTCTGCGGACGCTCGCGGTAGCCGAGCAGCTCCAGGTCGAAGCCGTCCTTGTAGCCGGCCTCGGCCAGAAGAGCCTTGGCTTTCGCCGGGTCATAGGGATAGCGCTTCGCGCCCTCGTCCGTGCAGCCGAACTGGGTCGGGAAGCAGATCGTCTCGATCACCTTTGCGCCTTCGCCGACGAGCTGCTTGGCCATGGTCTCATTGTCGATGGCGTGCGCGATCGCCTGGCGCACGCGCACGTCCTTGATGGCCACGTGGGGCGCGTGCGCGCCGGCATTGAAGAGGACGAAGACGATGCGCATCGTCAGGCCGGACGTGACCGCCAGATGCGGCGCGGCCTTGAGCTGCTCGGCCTGCTCGACCGGCACGTTCATGATCAGGTCGAGCCCGCCGGAGAGCATTTCGGCGACCTGGGTCTGCCGGTCCGGGATCATGCGCACCTCGATCTTTTCGACCGTCGGCTTCGGCTTCGGCGCGCCTTCCCAATAGTCCTTGTTCGCCTCGAGCCGGATCGACTTGCCGATGTCGTGCGCCACGACCTTGTAGGGGCCCGTGCCGACCGGCTTCTCGTTCATGCCCTTGGGGCCGACCTTGGCGTAGTACTCGTTCGGATGCATCGGGATGGGGCCGGCGAGGTATTCGATGGCCGCCGGGAATGGCCGCTTGGTCGTGATCCGTACCTTGTACGGCTCGACCTTCTCTGCCTTCTCCACCCAGCTGATGTTCTGCTGCGCGGTCGCTTTGTTGGCGGGGTCGGAGGCGAAGTTCAGCGTGTAGACGACGTCGTCGGCATCGAACGCCTCGCCGTTGTGGAACTTGACGCCCTGCCTCAGCTCGAGCTCGAGGGTTCGGTCATCGATCCATTTCCAGGACGTGGCCAATCCGGGCTCGTACTGGTTGGTGTCGGGATTGCGGTAGATGAGCGTGTCCCAGACCGCGTGGCTCATCATCACGCCGAGGCGGACGTTATTGAAGTAGGGATCGATGTTCTCGAGCACCTGGTCGTAGGCGAAGCGGATCGAGTTGTCCTTCTTCGCAGCGCTCGCGGGCATCACCGCCGTCGAGGCGAGCAGGACCGCCGCAAGCATCGAGCGTCCGAGCATTTCTGATTTCCTCCCGATCTCAACTGCCTTCGTTGGTTGGCCGATTTGAGCACGTCCCAATGGGCGGGCGTCAACTGCTTTTTCGGGCGCGGCAACACAACGCGTGCAGCACCAGCGGCCAGGACCCTAGCCCCTGCAAGTTAACCGGTCGTTCTGCTCCAGGCCAGTTGCACGTCATCCGCCTTCTCGGGCATGCTGCCTGCGAACAGAATGGCAGTTGCAGGACGGAGGACATCGCCATGGCCGAGAACGGGACCCGGTCGCCCAAGCTGCCGAAGAGCCTGGA
>JAEVZQ010000134.1 GCA_023392135.1 Pseudomonadota bacterium
TTTTTGATGCACTACCTAAAGACCCACGCACCGTTCGGGAAAAAGGAAGCCGGCCCGGACGGAAGGGGCGGCTGGGTCGATGCCCGCGACAGCGACGAAGCGGCCTTGGAGCGGTGGCAATCGTGAAAGCAATCGTCAAACGAACCTAGGCGCGCTGCGCGAGCCAGACCGTGCGGCCGCCGCAGCTTGGGTCCTCGATCGCGTGTACGGCAACGGCTCGCGCATATCGGCAACGATCCAGTTCTGACCCGGAAATCGCTCCTCACACAGCGCGATCAATGGCGCTGAAGAATCCACGCCTCTGACTGGATGGCCCTGCGCGATGAAGTAGCGGGCGATTGGCTCGCCCGACCCGCAGCCGATGTCGAGGATCGATTTGCCTGATGGAATGAGCGCCAGGAAACGATCCAGCCACTGCTTCTCGAAAAGGCCCCGTCCGCGTGCTCTGTCCCAGGCACACGCATGCCGCTGGTAAAGCCCGATGATCCGCGCTGCGTCCGTGCTCACGTTTCCCCGCTCGCCTCTTCACCGGCTGCCGATATCCCAATAATCGCCCCGGAAATAAAGCAGCGGCTCGGCCTCGGCGCGCACCGTCCCGTCCTGAACGGAGCCGATGAAAATGGAATGCGTGGCAAACCCGTGCTGCTCCTCGAGGCGGCAGTCGAGGCTGGCGAGCGCGCCGCGCAGGATCGGCGCCCCGGTGACGAGAGTCGTCCAGCTATCCTCCAGGAACCGCTCTTCGCCACTCAGCCCCATGCCGCCCGAAAATAGCTCTGCGATGCCCTGCTGATCGGAAGCGAGAAGGTTCACGCTGAAAACCCCGAGCCGGTGGATCACATCGTGTGTTCGAGCGGTCCGCCGGATGCAGGCGAGGATCGTGGGCGGATCATCGGAGAGCGAACAGACGGCCGTAGCGGTGAGCCCGCTCCGCCGACCCGGCAAGCCGACCGCGATCACGGTGACGGCGCCCGCCTGATGGCGCATGATGGCACGATAGAGTGCTCCATCCATGTCATCTGATCCTTGCGTGCAGCGGGTGCACGACTTGAAGCGCGCACTGCCTCACGGCTTCGATCGGCCCACGAGCCAGCGCTTCAGATTTTCGGCCAGCGCTGACTGCCGCTTTCCCATCCGCTCGCCGGCCGGATGCGGCCGCGGCTTGGCGGCAGTTGGCTTGGCTTTCGGTTCCTCTGGCAAGGAAGGCTCGCGCATCGCCTCCTGGGTCGCGCGCGCGACATCCGTGAGGAACCGGGCCATGTCGCCGCTGGCCAGGCGGCGGGACGCGTCGGCGATGGCGTCGAGCAGCGGATCGAGCCACTCCTGGTCCACCTTGCCGAAGTCGTGCAGCACGTAATGGATCACCGCATCCTTCGAGCCCGGATGGCCGATGCCGATCCGAACCCGCACGAACTCGTTGCCGAGGTGGGCGCTGATGGAGCGCAGCCCTTTGTGGCCGGCGTTGCCGCCGCCGGTCTTGACCTTCACCTTGCCGGGGGCGAGGTCCAGCTCGTCGTGGAAGATGATCACGTCCTGCAGATCGATCTTCAGGAAGCGTGCCGCCTCGCCGACCGCGCGCCCGCTCTCGTTCATGTAGGTCATGGGCTTGAGCAGCAGCACCCGCTCGCCGCCGATGGTCCCCTCTGCCGTCTCGCCCTGAAACCGGCGGCGCCATTGCGAGAACCCATGCCTGTCGGCGATCCGCTCGACAGCCATGAAGCCGACGTTGTGGCGATGGCCGGCGTACTTGTCGCCCGGGTTGCCCAGTCCGACGAAAAGCTTCATGACGCGCTGGTCTCGCACATCCGCCGAAGGGTCCTGACCGCGGGGAATCGTAGATGGAACTGCATGGCTCCGCTTATCGATCCCGTCTCGACGTCCTGCAAGCCCGCATTTAGCCTCGCAAGGCGTTTCAGCCCTTACAGGACCATGCGATGAGCACAACCGAGAACACTCGAGCATCAGAGCCGCGCTGGCCGAAGGCTGCGGCGAGTGCCGCGATCTTCCGCGGCGACGCGGTGCTGCTCGTCGAACGGGGCAAGCCCCCCCTCAGCGGCGTCTGGAGTCTGCCCGGCGGCCACATCGAACCGGGCGAGCCCGCGCGAGATGCCGCGGAGAGAGAAGTTGCAGAAGAAGCCGGTGTCCGGGCCGAGTTGCTGGGACTTGCCGACGTGCACGACGTGATCATCCGCAACGGGGCAGGAGTGCTCCGGGCGCATTTTCTGCTCGCGGTCTTCTATGGCCGTTGGCTCGCAGGCGAGCCCGTCGCCGCCACCGACTGCCGCAATGCTCGCTTTGTGCCGCTGAACGAGATCGGGACCTACCCGCTGACGGACGGCGCCGAGCGCATCATCGCGAAGGCCGCCCGTCTGCTACGGGATTAATGGGCTTCTATGCACGTGTCGGCCGCCCGTCATATCTCCCGCGCCCGGCCGATCATCACCATCTCGGAGAAGTTCTCAGGCGTGATGAACCCGAGCAGTCGCTCGTCGGGGCCGGAGACAGCGACGGCGCGGGCGCCTTTCTGCTGCATCATCATCACGACGCCATCGAGTGTGGCATGCCCGGTGACGACGGGCACGTCCCTGTGCATGAACTCGGTGACGAGCGTGCTGCCGCCGCGATCCCGCAGGGCCTCTATGAGGGCATCGCGGGTCACAATGCCCTGCAAGCGTGCATTTCCGTCGAGCACCGGGAACTCCTGCTGGGTCGTGCGCAGGAGGAGCGCCGCCGCATCGTCGGCGGTGGACGTCGGGGCCAGCGCCTCGAACCTGGTAATCATCGCATCGCGCGCGAGATAACCGCGGGCCAGCGTGCGCATCTCCACGTACTGGCTTTCGCCCGTCGCGGCGAAGTAGACGAAAATGGCGATCAGAATGAGCAGCGGGTTGCCGAAGAGGCCGACAAACCCCAGGAAGATCGCGAACATCTGTCCGATGCTGGCGGCCGTTCGTGTGGCGCGCACGTACCCCATCTTCATGGCGAGCACTGCGCGGAGCACACGGCCGCCGTCCATGGGAAACGCGGGGATCAGGTTGAACACGACCAGCGCCACGTTCGCAATGGCCACACGGG
>JAEVZQ010000257.1 GCA_023392135.1 Pseudomonadota bacterium
AAACATCGCCGTGTGTGAACCGGCTTGTGCCCGCCGCCTCGGCCGCGACGCGAAGCAGGGCGTCGCAATCGGCCATCAATGCCGCGTAGTCCTCGCCAGCGCGATACCACTCCAGCATCATGAATTCCGGGTGATGCAGGCGGCCCCGCTCGCGATTGCGGAACACGGGCGCAAACGTGAAAATCCGCCGCTCGCCTGCGACCAGCAGTTTCTTGCAGGCAAACTCGGGTGAGGTGTGGAGATAAAGGGGCTGGCGGCGTCCATCGTGCCGGACGAGACCCGTCTCGAAGGCGTGCAAGTGCGCCTCGTTTCCGGGAGACGCCTGCAGGACTGCCGTATCCACCTCGGTGAAGCCCTGATCCTCGAACCACCGCCTGATCGCTGCCTTGATGCGGTTCCGGGCGAGCAGGAACGGGCGCCTGTCGGCATGCCGGCCAGCATCCCACCACGGCGATGGCCTGTTTTCGAAAGGGGGTCCCATCAGCCTTTCAAGTGCTCCATGCAATCCGCGAATGCGGCAAACCCCGGCCTTGGCCTCGGGAGCCGGACAGGTTATGAACCGCGGCAAATCGAATGCAGTCCCGCCGCCGCGCGATCAGGCCGGCCGCGGTCCCCGCTGTCATCAACGGAGAAATACGTGGCGAAGGTCATTGCAAGCTCGGTCCGCAAGGGCAACGTGCTCGAGATCGACGGCAAGCTGTGCGTCGTGCTCAAGGCTGAAAACATCCATCCCGGCAAAGGCACGCCGGTGACGCACCTCGAGATGCGCCGCATTGCCGACGGCGTCAAGGTGACGGAGCGATACCGCACGACCGAGCAAGTGGAGCGCGCCTACCTGGAAGAGCGCGAGCTGAACTACCTCTATGAGGACGAAACCGGCTACACCTTCATGCACCCCGAGACCTACGACCAGATCACCGTGGCGAAGGATATCGTCGGCGACCAGGCGGTTTACCTGCAGGAGGGCATGACCTGCACGGTGAGCCTGCACGAAGGCAATCCCGTGTCTATCGAGTTGCCGCAGCGCGTCACGCTGGAGGTGGTCGAGGCCGACCCCGTCGTGAAGGGCCAGACGGCATCATCCTCCTACAAGCCGGCCATGCTTTCCAACGGCGTCCGTATCATGGTGCCGCCGCACATCGCCGCTGGCACGCGCGTGGTCGTCATGACGGCGGATGGGAGCTACGTCGAGAGGGCGAAGGATTGAATGAGTCGTGAAGTGGTGAAGGCGTGAGATCGTGAAGTCGTGATTAAGTGAGTACTTACCCCGATTTCACGACTTGGCGACCTCACGATCTCACGACCCTTCATTCTTTCAAATCGAAAAACTCGTGCCGCAACCGCATCCGGCCGTGGCATTCGGGTTGTTGATCTTGAACGATGCGCCGATCAGGTCATCGACGAAGTCGATCTCTGCCCCGCTCATGTACATGATCGATACAGGGTCGATCAGCACCTTGGCGCCGTTGCGCTCGATGACCAGGTCATCCGGCCCGCCCTCGGGAACCAGGTCGAATTTATACTGAAAGCCGGAGCAGCCGCCCCCTTCTACGCTCACGCGCAGCAGCTTGTTGTGAGACTCCTCGGCCACGATCTCGCTGATGCGGCGGGCGGCGCTCTCGGTGAGGGTGATGCTGTCTTCGGTCATGGCGCGCTCGGGATCGACCCCTGAAATTGGCTCTGGCGTATCGTATACTCTGCTGGCGCGACCGCCCGCCTCAGTTGCACGGTTTGCACCCCGGCGAGAATCGGGCCTATCACGTGAACAGAACTCAAGATAAGCGCGCAAGCCCGGTCGTCCAAGTGTGATGGAGCAGGAGCAGAGGCATTGGGGATATGGCGTCGAGCTACAACCCGGCGCGCGGGCGCTGGCGCCCTATGCCGCGAGCCGGGTTCCGAGCCGCGGTCGCCTCTACCTCGAGCCGGATTGTCCGACTCGCAGTCCGCTCCAGCGGGACCGCGATCGCATCCTGCATTCTACTGCCTTCCGTCGCCTCAATTACAAGACGCAGATGTTCGTCTTCCACGAGGGCGATCACTACCGCAGTCGCCTGACGCACAGCCTGGAGGTCGCCCAGATCGCGCGGACGATCGCCCGGCAGCTCTGCCTCGATGAGGATCTGGCGGAAGCAATCGCACTGGCGCACGATCTCGGTCATCCGCCGTTCGGACACGCGGGCGAGCGGGCGCTCGATACGGCACTGAGCGAGGTCGGCGGGTTCGATCACAACGTCCAGAGCTTCCGCCTGGTGACGCGGCTGGAGCGGAAATATCCCGCGTTCGACGGCCTCAACCTGGCCTGGGAGACACTGGAAGGGCTCGTCAAGCACAACGGCCCGCCGCTCGGAAGCGAGAAGCCGGGCGACAAAACCCTGGTTCACGCGGTGCGCCGCTTTCAGGAGCAGATGGACTTGGTGCTGGGGGCTTGGCCCTCGGCGGAGGCGCAGGCGGCCGCCCTGGCCGATGAAATCGCCTGGATGACCCACGACATCGATGACGGGCTGCGGGCCGAGTTGATCGCGTTCGGGGACTTGCGCGAGCTCGATCTGCTCGTCCCCATCATGGACGAGCTCGAGCACACGGCGGCCATCGACAGCTCGCGGCGGATCTACGGGGTTACGCGACAGCTCATCACAGTGCTCATCGCCGACGTCGTCCGGGCCTCGCGTATCGAGCTGGCGAAGCTCGCGCCGGACACGCCGGAGACCATCCGGCAGGCTGGCCGCCCTGTGGTGGTCTTCTCCGAGCCGCTGGCAGCAGGGGGCAAGCGGTTGAAGGCCTTCCTTTTCAGGCGGCTCTACCGGCATGCGCGGGTCATGGCCGTGATGGACAGGGCCGAGAGCATCGTGTGCGATCTCGTGAGCCGTTATCGTCAGGACCCCAGCGCCATGCCGGCCCAGTGGGAGGCGGAAGCGGGGGGGGGGGGCGCCGCCCCCCCCCCGACGCGGCGCGGGGGGTTTGTT
>JAEVZQ010000256.1 GCA_023392135.1 Pseudomonadota bacterium
TCGGCAGTTGCCCGGTTCTCCAGGATTGCGCGGCGAAGCCCGAGGCAAGCGTGACAGCGCAGGCCCAGAGGCCCAGGGCGACGAACTTGATCATCGGCCGCCCAACTGCCCTTTAGGCGGGTCGTAAGTGCCGTCCGACTCGGCCTCTCGAACGGCGTTGGAAACCACGTCTGCGATCTCCTGGACAGCTTGCAGGTGAACCGACAGGGCCGCTTCATTCGCATCAAGCGTGCGACGTAGCGAAGCCAGCTTCGTTCGTGTCGAGGCTTCGAGTTCCTTTGGGTCCAGCATCGATAAGGCACGAGTGAGATCGTAAAGGCCCTGGCTTTTCCGGTTATTAAAAGCAGACAGGTCCAAGATCGCCGCCCGGGTTGTCAGCGAAGACGTTTCTTCCCGGATCACCTCCTCGAGATGATCGATGATGCGATCGACGAAGACCTCGACAGAAGCCATCACCGCCCAGCCCCCGCAGCTGAGGCGATATCATCGGCAACTAGGTCCCCGATCCCAATCCCGCCGCTTCGGGCGAGCTCCCTAGCAATCTGCTCTGCCATCATGGATCTCCAGAACGCCCCAGCCATCCCGACGCCAAAAACACCCGACGTTTCCTTGGGCAACATTGCTTCCACGAACGTCTGCAGGACGAAAGATTCGAACTCGCGGCCAGCGGCGCCCACGGCCCGGCCTCGCATCAGCCCCCGCGCTTGATCCTGCGGGATCGGCAGAACGCCATCTGCAGAGCTGCCATGAGTCATGGCCATTATCGAGAACATAGGCGACATGTCCGAAGCAGATTGTTCGCGAAGTCGCAATTTGACCTGATCACCTTGTCGCTGGCTTGCTCGCCTACCAGCGCTTCAATCTATTGTCGACGGAAGCAAGGAAGAGGTCGAGGAACTCTCCAGCAACAAAATAAAACAAGAACAGTCCGCCGGCTATTACGAACGGTAGCGAGATGAAATACACTGGAACCTGGGGCGTGAGCTTGTTCAGCAATCCGAAAGCCAGGTTTATCGCGAGCGCGTAGACGACAAACGGACTGGCGATTTGCAGCGTGAGGAGGAAACCATCAGCCATTGCTCCGACAAGACGCTCCAACCCAAGCTCGACGATGAGTGGCCCCTTGACGGGTAATGCAGAATAGGATTGGAGAATTCCCTTCAGCACCTCCCAGTGCAGGTCGCCGACAAGAAACAGGACAGTCGCCGTCAGCGTGATGAAACTTGCCAGAGCAGGGATAGGCTCCAGCTCGTCGACCCCCATTTCGGGGGAACCCGTGAAGCCGACAAAGTTGGCAATCGCTGATGCCATGAACTGGAGAGCCAAGAAGTAAATGCGAACCAGGAGTGCGATGAATGCTCCGGTGAGTACCTCGGCCAAAACCAACGCGAACGTGGTGCTCAGCTGGGGCCGGAACACCGATGACTTCAGAACCGGGAGCAGCACCGGGGCGAGGGCGAGCGTGAGCGCCATTGCGACGAATAGGCGGATTTGCATCGGAATGCGCGGGCTGGAAGATCCCGGCATCAACATCAAGCAGCCACCAATCCGGCAGAATAACAAAAATACGAGAAAGACTGCGTCGGAAACAGGACCTGTCAAGAAATCGTGCCCAGCAACTGGATCTGGATGCCACGTGCGATCTCGAGGTGCGAAAGAACAGGCAGCGAAGGGTAGAGTCGCTCGATCACCATGCGGACGTAGGGCCGCGCGTCAGGCGCAGCAACGATGGCGAACCGATGACCTTGGTCCATGTGCTCGCGGATTGATTTCGCAGCGTCTGCGCCAAACTGCTCAATGAGTTGCGGCTCGATGTCGAACTCTACGACGTCCCCCTTTGCGTCCCGCTTCAGCGCCTGATGGAATGCGAGATCCCAGCGATTCCCAAGCCGGAGCACTTTCAGGACGCCATCCTCGGCCAGATCGCCGCAAATCTGCTGAGCCAGACGATTGCGCACCTGCTCCGCCAGCTGCTCGGCCCGGCGGATATGGGGCACGGCCTCGGCTATTGCCTCGAGAATGAGATGCAAATTTCGAATCGAAACGCGCTCGCTGAGGAGCAGCTTCAAAACAGCCTGCAATGCGGAGTAGGAAATCTGCGCCGGTATGAGCTCATCGGCCAAGCGGCGATACTCCGGATCGAGCCCGTCAACGAGAGCTCTCACATCCTTGTATGACAGGAGCTGAGCCAGATTGTTGCGGATGACCTCCCGCAAGTGCGTGAGGAGAACGGTCGGCGGATCGATCGGGGTCAACCCGTCCCGCGTGACGTTGCCTGCGAGTGCCTCGGGAACCCAGAGCGCTTTCATGCCGAAGGCCGGCTCTCTGCACTCCTCACCGGGAATATCGGGGCGTGGCCCATCGCCAGTGATGACAAGCATTTCGCCGATGCGAAGCTCCCCACTCGCCACCACCGCGCCATGAATTCTGACCTGGTACGTTTTGGGAAGCAGTACAAGATCATCACCGAGTTTGATCTCGGGCACCACGAATCCGAATTCGCGTGCGAACTTTCTGCGCATTTTCGCAACCCTTTGCGCTAGCTCGCCATGGGCTGCAATCAGGGCAGTGGATATCTGCTTGCCCAGGCAGACTTCGATCTCGACGGCCTTCAATGACGTCTTGATCGACGAACGCGCTTCCTGTTCCGCTTCCTGGCGGACCACCGCCTCGTGCGCTTCCAATGCGGCCGCCGCCTCAGCCTGCCGCCGCGGAATCGCCAGGGCAACGGATGCAAGTATGGCCGCGAGGATTGCAAACGGCAGGAACGGCAATCCCGGCGCGATGGCCAGGACCGCGAGGACCAGTCCCGCCACGGATAGGGCGCGGGGATACCGGCCAAGCTGGCCGAGAACCGCCTTTTCAGCTGAGCCGCGTGTGCCGCCCTTCGAGACGAGGAGGCCGGCGGCCAGCGAAACGATGAGGGCCGGGATCTGAGAAACGAGTCCGTCGCCGACGGAGAGCTTTGTGAATATATCGGCGGCCTCCGCTGCAGAAAGACCATGGCGCGCCACACCTATGATCATCCCACCGACGATATTTACGCCGGTGATGATAAGGCCTGCCACGGCATCACCGCGGACGAACTTCGATGCACCGTCCATCGCGCCGAAGAATGAGCTCTCTTCCTCCAGCTCCCTGCGCCGGCGCATCGCCTCCTTATCATCGATGATGCCGGCCGAGAGGTCTGCATCGATAGCCATCTGCTTGCCGGGGATGCCATCCAACGTGAAACGCGCTCCGACCTCGGCAATGCGCGTCGCGCCTTTCGTGATGACGACAAAATTGACGGTGACAAGGATCACGAAAACGATCGCCCCGATCACGAAATCGCCGCTCATGACGAAACTTGCGAACCCGGCGATGACATGGCCCGCAGCCGTCACACCCTCTGCACCATTCGACAGAATGAGACGGGTTGTGGCGATGTTCAACGACAGCCGCAGCATCGTCGTAATCAGTAGAATTGTCGGAAAAGACGAGAACTCGAGCGGTTTGTCGATCCACAGGGCAACCATGAGGACCAAGATCGACAACGCGAAGGAGAACGCCAGACCGACATCTATGAGCGTCGGCGGCAAAGGGAGAAACAGGACCGTCAAGATAAGGACGATCCCGATTGCGAACCAGACGTCCTGGCCGCTGCCGCGGCGGCTCACCACATCGATGCGCGACGCAATCGGCGTTGCCATCCCCTCCCCCATAATTCTGCGGCGCCAGATATCAAAAGCCGTGCTCGATACGGGCGTACACCTGCTCCGCGAACGTGTAGATGGTTGCGCCGATAAATGGGGCTGATATCGATGCGGCGAGGAGAATCGCGATTATTTTTGGAATGAACGTCAGGGTGATCTCTTGAACCTGGGTCAAAGCCTGCAGGAGAGCGATGGTAATGCCAACCAGCATGGCTGCTCCGATGGCCGGAGTTGAGGCTAAGATTACGGTCCAGATCGTGGCCTGAACGATGTCCAGAGCGTCTGCCTTATTCATGATCAGGTGATCGTAATACCAGGTCCGAAGGGTAATTCCCGCCCACCCTCAAGCATGAGAACGGTTCCGCCATCGATTACCCGCAAGCCGGTGACCTTTCCGTTGACTTCCCCATCAGCCGCGCTTGCCGTGCGCCCGATGACGCCATCTGCCTGCGACAGCGAAAGCGTCGCCATCAAGGAGTCGAGCTTCGCATTCGCCTGAACCATTTGCTCCACATTGGAGAAAGCAGCGAGTTGCGCGATATATTCGGTCGACTCCATCGGCTGCGTCGGATCCTGATTTTTCATCTCCGCAATGAGGAGCTGCAGAAAGGCGTCGTAGTCGAGATTTGCTCGCGACTTAGCGTCAGTCGTTCCGGCATTTTGCCCACCCGCCGTTGCTGCCCCGACCTCCATCAGATTGCCTCCGCATTGTGAGCATCGACCGGCGGAGCGTGAATTTCTCCGGCGGTCATGATATCGTCCTCGATCGGAAATAGGACACGTAGCGTCTTCAATGCTTCGAAAGCGCGGTCCGCAGCGACAAGCTGGTGGACGCGCTCCAGCCCCGCAACGACCGCGGCGCACTTGAATGATGTCTGGAGCAGCTCATGGAACCTTTCAAACAGCCCCCTCGCTTCCTCTGCCTTCGTGGGCTCGATGAGCATAGTCTGAATGACGAAATATAGTTGCCGAAGCGGCGTAGTCGCACCCTCGGATTGCATGACGTGATGTTCCAAAAGGAATGTCGCCTCGTTCATTAACTCGAGCGTTACCTTGCGGTCTGCCCGAAGAACCGCGCCGTTCAGGTAAAATCTTTCACCTGCGCGCAGCGAGATCTGAATGCTACTGCTCACCGCAGCCCCTCACGAATGGACTTCGTCACATCTATGAGCGCAGAGAAATTTTCCGACTGCCCTAGACGAATGCACTCGATTTCGCGCAGAACCCAAAGGCCAATAGAGATGAGATCAGCTCGCGTCGCCGGCGGCAGGTCGTTTTCTGGGCTGGCCAAGTCCTCGATAAGCACAGACCAGAGCCGATTGAGATAATTCGATGCTTCGAATGCCTCCCGCGAGCGTAAGCCCTTTGCAGCAGCCTGTTCCAGCAGATCGATTGCCCGCTCAAAGGCTAGCCGCTCCCGCTCTCTGGCCAGCTTGGGCGTGTCCTCCAGGATTTCGGCGTAGGCCGCGGCGTCGCCAAGAGAATTCATATATTGAAGTCCACCCGACACAGCTTATAGGTGATATATGAGGCTCATCTGCTGCAGCCTGGCCGTCAGTGCATAGGCTGTCTCGATTTGGGTCAACAGAGAGGTCACGCGCAGGGAAGCTTCATAAGGATCGACCGCCTCCAAATTGGTGACGTGCTTGCTCAGCACATCCATTTCAATCGACATGCGTTCATTCGCAGTTGCGATCCTATCCTCGGTTATGCCGAGCTCCGTCCTCAACGCGGTAAGCTCCTGGATCGCTCCTCCGGCCGCCTCGATGGCCGCGTCGACAATGGCCTGAAATGCACCATCATCGAGCTGCTGCCCGCCAAGATCAGCGACCATGACATAAGCGCTGACAAGCTTCCGCATGGCGCTCGCATTGGCGTTGGTCGATGTCTGGATCACCTCGTTGGTCGAGATCCGGCTGGAGATGTTTTCGTTCGACGCCTTGGACCAGTCTGTTGACCAGGAGGGCTCCTCGAACAGAGCCGTGAAGTCACTAGCAAGGAACGTCTCCATATCGGATTTGGAAATACCGCTCACTCCAGGATCTGATGGCGTCAACCCGAACGCAGCGTAGAACGCGCCTGCAACAGCCTGGCGGCTGGCCGGCGCAGGGTTGCCGAAATAATCTTCGAGAGGCGCACTATCCGACGCGATACCAGCAAAGATATGTACGCCATCGATAGTAGTGTTGATTCCGTTGACCAGGGATTTCAGTCGCGCCTCTGCCGCGGCAGCCAGAACCCGCGCACCACCGTCGGCGCTACGCGCGCCAATCAAAGATCCAAGGAAACTTTGCGCGTCTTCAGCCAATCCTGCGAGAACAGATTGCGCCGCTGACAACCGGGTCTCTGCAATACCATTTGCGTCTCGTATGGCACCCAGCTGTGCGTAGTCGTTACGGAAGGAGACCGCATGCCCGGTCAAAAAGCCGAGACTTTTTCCAACATCGGCATGCCGTCCGGTAGTGGTTTCCTTTTGCGCAGCGACCAGCGCACTCTGTGATCTGAGCAGTGTCGCCCGTGTGGCTTCGAACAGCGATTTCGTTGAGACGGGTGTGATCATCGCCGGTTATCCTGCCGCCGCGAGGAGCGCCTTGAACATGTCATCGATCGTTGCGATCAGCCGCGAAGTCGCCTGATAGGATCGCTCGAGACCGAGCAGGATCGTCATTTCCTCATCGAGATTGACACCGGTTGCGTTGGACAGAGCTTCTGACGACCGCTCGAGAACCGTCTGCCTATAATTCAGATCGGTACTGGACGACAGACGAGCTTCCTGCAGCCACGCCACGGAATCAGCGGCGAAGCCCGCAATTGAGTCAGAGCCAGCAAGTCCGGAATTCGGATAGAACGCGCGCTGCGCAGCCATGCTTTCCAGCAACTCATGAAGTCTTCCGGAGAAACTGGCCGCCCCACTCGGGTTGTAATTGTAATTCAGACCCGCTATGCCCCCGTCGCGCAGCTTGGTGGCACTCCCTCCCTGCGCGGGATCGACGCTCGGATTGACCATTATCTGGCCCGCAAGCCCAACCACGAGCGTCCCAGATGCCGGCACAGCCGCGGCAGAAGGATATGTGAAAAGACCCGGCGCATCGGGAAGGATCGGAGCTGCGCTCTGGTCGCTTTCGACGAACGTCTCGATGAGACCGCGGGCAATCTCATCGAGCTGTGTTTGATATCTTGTGGCGAACTCATCACGGACCGAAGCAAGCCCTGCC
>JAEVZQ010000276.1 GCA_023392135.1 Pseudomonadota bacterium
TTTCATGCCTCGCTCCCGCCTCATCCTCTGATCGCCGGAAAAACGCATAGAAAGCTGGAGGCAGCCCGGCAAGCCCTGATGGGGTAGCCAGCCAAACCTGCCCAGCGCGGGTTGCAGAAGGAACCAAAGGCGAGCTATGCCGTGTACTATTGCAGTGCAATAATCGCCGGGGCAGGATCATCTGGTTGGAACGACGCAGGAAGGGCTGTCATGTCGACGACCACGAGCACTACGGCGACCCAAATAGGCACCGGCGCTGAGGCCGTTGCGGCGCCTGCTGTCGTTGCGGCAACGAAAGACCTCTACGAGGTCGGCGAGATCCCTCCGCTCGGTCACGTGCCGGGGCAGATGTATGCCTGGGTGATCCGCAAGGAGCGGCACGGGGAGCCCGATAACGCCATGCAGGTGGAGGTCGTCCCCACCTGGGAACTCGACAGCCACGACGTACTCGTGCTCGTGATGGCGGGCGGCGTCAATTACAACGGTGTCTGGGCCGCGCTCGGCAAGCCGATATCCACGCTCGACGTACACAAGCAGCCCTACCACATCGCCGGCTCCGACGCCGCGGGCATCGTCTGGGCCGTGGGCTCCAAGGTCAAGCGCTGGAAAGTCGGCGATCAGGTCGTCATCCATTGCAACCAGGACGATGGCGACGACGAGCAGTGCAACGGCGGCGATCCGATGTTCTCGCCCTCGCAGCGGATCTGGGGCTACGAGACGCCTGATGGCTCGTTCGCCCAGTTCGCCAGAGTGCAGGATCGCCAGCTCATGGAGCGCCCCAGGCACCTCACCTGGGAGGAAAGCGCCTGCTACACGCTCACCCTCGCCACTGCCTACCGCATGCTGTTCGGCCATCGCCCCAACATCCTGAGGCCCGGTCACAACGTGCTCGTGTGGGGAGCCTCGGGCGGGCTCGGCTCGATGGCCGTTCAGCTCTGTGCCACGGCAGGCGCGAACGCGATCGGCGTCGTCTCGGAGGACGACAAGCGCGACTTCGTCATGCAGCTCGGCGCAAAGGGCGTCATCAATCGCAAGAGCTTCAGTTGCTGGGGAGAGATGCCGAAGGTCGGCACGCCGGAGTACGATACCTGGTTCAAAGAGGTGCGCAACTTCGGCAAAGCGATCTGGGACATCACCGGCAAGGGCAACAACGTCGATTTCGTGTTCGAGCACCCGGGCCAGGCGACCTTCCCGGTCTCCGTATTCGTGGTGAAGCGCGGCGGCATGGTGGTCATCTGCGCGGGCACGACCGGCTATAACCTGACCATGGACGCCCGCTACCTCTGGATGCACCAGAAGCGCATCCAGGGCTCGCATTTCGCCAACCTGCTGCAGGCCTCCCAGGCGAACCGGCTCGTCATCGAGCGGCGCATCGATCCCTGCATGTCCGAGGTGTTCGCGTGGGAGCAGATCCCCAAGGCGCACATGCGGATGATGCGCAATGAGCATAAGCCGGGGAACATGGCCGTGCTGGTCAGCGCACCGGCGACGGGCCTGAGGACCTTCGAGGATGTGCTCGAAGCCTCGCGCGCCCGCTTTGGTTGAAATCCAACCAAAAATTTGTGGTTCGTTAACCTTCCGCCGCGATCGTTCAGGCGGCCACCGCTTGCCATGTCTGCATGGGATGTGACCTAATCGGGCCACTGCAGTCATCCGCGTGAGGGAGGACGCCTTGGTAAAGGATCCCGCCGGTCCGTTTCGGACGAAAGTACGCGTCAAAGGCGAGGCAACCGAGGTGGCACCGCCTGATCCGGCCGCTCATGAGGGGACTTCTGCCGAGGGCCGGCACTCACTGATGGACGCGTTGAAACGCGCCACGCCCTCACAGCCGATGCCAAACCACAAGCAAGCGGAAGTGGCACCTTCGAAGTCGCTTGCGCCGCGACCTGCTCCAATGGCTGCGCAATGGGAGCGCGAGCCGAGCGAGAATGAAACACCTCGTCGCATCCGTCGGCCATCCCGGACCCGTGTCGGACGTCTTGCCGCCGCCAAGCTGCGCCAACTCGAGCGCCTCAAGGAGGCGGCCTCCAGCCTTGAAAGCCTGGCGCGTGGCGAGTTCGAGGAAGCAACAGTCGAAATCATCCATCGCGACCGAAAGCCCTCGACTCACGTCCGCTCGCGCAACTGACGACCGCTGGCCGATCCCACCCTCACGAAACCGCGCGCCAGCTCCATCGTTGGACACTCGATGGCAGCGATCGCCCGCAGGGATGTTGCGCTGCAGCGAAATCCGCTATGATCTCGTGCGAGGTTTGAACGAGCCTTGCCAAGTTATTCGGGCGAGCGATGCGGTTCCGAATGCCGCCATCGCGTACCGCCAGTCGCCCGTGGGCTCGGAAGCTCGGCCCCCAGATCAGGACCATTCGATGGCGAATTCAGCACAGCCGACCGCACTCCACCGGCAGCCTACCGTAGTCCTGGCACAGGCCGGCACCGCAATTTCGGCTGCTGAACGGGTACTGCAGGCTGCAAAGGCGGCGGTGCAGAGCAAGGTGGCCGGGTCCAGCTGTCTGGACGACTGCCAGCACGCTGCCCACGGGCTCTCCTGGCTCGCTACCTATGTAGAGGCCATGCGCCAGCTCGCCGGCTGGGCCAATCGGCTGACCCAGAAGGATGCATTCGGTGAGCTGGAGCAGCTGCTCCTCACCTTCGGGCTTACGGAGTATGCCGCCCAGATCGCCGGCGGCATTCCCATGAGCCAGGGCGAGTTCGCACGGCTGAAAGACATCGGCGTCGAGACGGCAGACGTGCGCCGCTTCGAGGACAGCATCGATGATCTCGTGGCCGAAGGCACGAGCGACCGGGTGAAACGTCGCCTCGCCGAGCTCATTTCGGAGATCCCGCCCGGAGAAATCATCGGCAATGCGGGGCTCGACGAAACTCACACAGCCATACAGGAGCAGATGCGCAGGTTCTGCGAAGCCGAAGTGGCGCCGCATGCGCACGATTGGCATCTGACCAATGCCTATATTCCGCTGGAGACGATCGA
>JAEVZQ010000290.1 GCA_023392135.1 Pseudomonadota bacterium
CAGCAGATGCCTACAACGACTTCGAAAAAATCCGCGATCCGAGCCATGGCCGCTGCCTTACCATCGCCGAGTGGCGTGAAATCGTCTCTAGCGCGGGCTTCGTAATCGAGCACCTCGAGAAGCTGTCCAAATGGTTGGAGTTCGCTCCCTGGGCGGAGCGCATGGGCGCCTCTCCCGAAAAGGTCGCACGGCTGGAATCGATACTGAACGACAGCTGCCCGGCCCTGCGTGGATTCTTGCGGCCAGAGTATCGACACGGGAAGCTCTACTTCGCGCTCGATGAAGTGCTTCTGGTCGCGCGCAAGCCGGGCTGAGCCTCTACGGTTTTTTGGGCGGAACCAGAGGTACCTGCTCGCCAGCCGGGATTTCCCGCGTGCCCATCACGTCCGCAAGCCGGGCCTGGGCAGAGCCTGGGCGGAGCGGTTTCTGCTGGCTCTCGTGCGGCGCCCAGCCGGTCAGGGTGATGATTTCGAAGGTCGCCGGGATGCGACCGTCAGGCTGGCCGTGCCGCTCGATGTAGATTTCGCAGGCCCGGACGAGGGTGGAGCGCCGTAATGGCGTGCGACGGCGGGCCACCAGCATATTGGTAGCTCCCATTCCACGCAGCTCGTGCATCAAGGCCAGCGGCGACTTGTAGGTCACCGTCACCACATCCGTATCGGTGACCGGCAGTGCAAAGCCCGCCCGCTGCAGAAGACTTCCGTAGTCGCGGACGTCTGCAAACGGCGCAATCCGGGGGCTGGCGCCACCTTCCATTTCCGACTCGGCCAGCAAGAAGGCCTCGCGCAGCTCCTGGAGGGTTTGACCGCCGAGCACCGCCGCCAGCAGCAGTCCATCGGGCTTCAGCGCGCGGCGGATCTGGACGAGAGCGCCAGGCAGGTCATTCACGTACTGCAGCATGAGCGCTGAGACGACGAGGTCGAGCGATTCGTCTGCGAACGGCAGCGCCTCGAAATCCGTCAGGATCCGCGGCGGCGGGCACTGTCTGAGCATCTGCCAAGAGAGTTCCGCGCTTGCCAGAAACGAAACGTTGGGAAGCTGCTGCAGGCTGCGGGACAGCAGCCCGGTGTGGGCGCCCAGGTCCACCGCGGTTGCAAACTGCCGCTGCACGGCCCCGATCCGGATTACGATATCGTCCACAACACGCTGCAGCAGAAAGTCGTGCGCCGCCGCATTCGGGGCGGCACGATCCCGCCGCCGCGCCAGCAGGCCAAGATCGAAGAGCTGGGTGTCAGTGCTCATGCCAACGAACGCGCCAAGAGCGAAACTGTTGGACTCATCTCGATACCATCTCCCCAAAGCAGCCGGCCGGATCTAGGATAACCGGGGCCCGAAACCTCATGACCATCCTCGACCATATTCGCCACCATTCCAGGCGAGCAGCCAGCGCATTCGCTGATATTGTCGTGCCGCCCACGTGCCTCTACTGCCGGCGGATGCTCGCGGTGCACGATGCCTTATGCGCGCAGTGCTGGCGAAGCATCAAGTTCATCCGTCCTCCGTTGTGCGACCGGCTCGGCATTCCTCTGCCCTACGACATCGGTGGTCGCGCGATTTCGGCGCAGGCAGAGGCAGACCCGCCGGAATATGATCGCGCCCGCGCCGTCGCCCAGTTTGATGGCGTGCTTCGGGACCTCATCCACCAGTTGAAGTACGGGGACAGCCACATCGCCCGCCGGCTGTTTGGTCGCTGGCTTGCCGAAGCCGGTGCGGAGCTGCTGCGGGACGCCGATCTCATCGTCCCCGTACCGCTCGACCGTTGGCGTTTGCTGAAGCGGCGCTTCAACCAGGCGGCCATTTTGTCACAGGAGCTGCATCGTATGACAGGCGCAGCCTGGGATCCGCTCGTTCTCTTGCGTGCGAAACGAACATCGACCCAGGTCGGGCTGACGCGAGACCAGCGCCGGCACAACGTACAAAGTGCTTTCGAAATCGATCCCGCTCGGACCACTGCGGTCGGGGACCGTGCGATCCTTCTCGTGGACGACGTGATCACGACCGGCGCCACCGTCGAGGCCTGCGCGCGGGTGCTGAAGCGGGCAGGTGCTTCGCGGGTCGATGTTCTAGCCCTCGGGCTCGTCACCCCGGACAGCATGATCACGCCGTGAAGAACTGCGGCGATCGTTCCTGGCGGGACATCTTTTACCCGGATTGGCGGAGCACTACCTTTCTCACGTGTCGGACCAGTATGCAGAAATGGCAAAAATCACGATTTACACAACGATCTTCTGCCCTTATTGCCTGATGGCGAAGCAGCTCCTTAAGCGTAAGGGTGCAACTTTCGAGGAGATCGACGTCACCAGCAAACCCGCTCTGAGGCAGGAGATGACGGCAAAGGCCGGCGGCCGCAGCACCGTCCCTCAGATCTGGATCGGACAAACCCATGTGGGTGGTTGCGATGATCTCTATGCGCTCGACCGGACGGGGCAGCTAGACCGGTTGCTCGCGGATTAGCTCCAGGCAGGGGATTGGGCATGCCCGCCGCAACGAATGGACGGAAATTCCGGGCCGGCCTCGTACAGA
>JAEVZQ010000352.1 GCA_023392135.1 Pseudomonadota bacterium
GCTTCTATTTCGATCCGGAGAAGCTCAAGGCGAACTTCATCGCTGCCGAGATGGCACAAGGCGCCGGGCCCGAGCAGCTGCAGAAGGTCGAACGCGAGTACGAGTTCATCCGCTTGTCCGTCGCGAAGAAAATCAGCGAGGAAGCCGGCTACTGCGACAAGGCCAGAACCAACGAGATCAAGGAGGATCTCAACCGCCATCTCGCCGGCGACTATACGCCCAGACCGAAAAAGCAGGATGCGCAGCAGGGCCTGTTCGCCGGATTGTTCGACGAGGCTCCCGAGAAGAAGAAGTGGAAGGCTGACGAATTCTTCGACGATCTGGGCCGGACGCCCGCCCAGCGCTGAGGCAAGCGGCGAAGCGAAGGGAGCGGCCGTTGCATGGCCGATCAGCTCCTCTGGCTCGAGACGTTGATCCGCTTCTCATCCGGTATCATTCTACTGATCATGCCGCTGACGACAGCGCGCGTTCTGGGCCTTCCCTTGCCACAGGCCTTGCTCTGGCCGCGGCTGCTCGGTGCGCTGTTGGTCGGGATGGCGGCGGCCATCCTGCTCGAAGGCAGCATTGCGGGGTCCAAGGGGCTTGGCCTCGGCGGGCTCGTACTGATCAACCTCATAGGCGCTGCAGTGATCATCACGCTGCTGGTGATGGAACGCGCCAGCCAGACACGTCGCGGCAAGCTGGTGCTGTGGGCTCTCGCGCTGGGACTTGTGGTCCTCGGCTTTTTCGAGATTGCAGCGGCCTGATCCGCACAGCATTCGCGTCTCAGTGCTTGCGATCCCGCTCCCGACCCGGCACGATGCTGCGCAATCAGGGGCCCCTCCCTCCGCCATCAGGATTCCTTGCCGATGATGAAGTTGCTGTCCTCTCCGGCCTCGCCTTACGGGCGCAAGGTGGCCATGGTCGCCGCGATGAAAGGCGTTTCGGATCGGATCGAAAAGCACCGGATCGATACCAATCCCCTCGTCAACGAGGAGCTGCGCCGGGAGAACCCGCTGTCCAAGATCCCGCTGCTGATCCTCGAGGATGGCAGGCACGTTTACGACAGCCCTGTCATCTGCGAGTACCTGGATAGCCTGAGCGAAGATCCCCGCCTTTTCCCCGCTGGCGGACCAGAGCGGTTCCGCACGCTCACGCTCGCCGCCATGGCCGATGGCATTCTCGATGCCGCACTCCTGCTCGTCTACGAGAAGCGCTTCCGGCCGGAGGACAAGTGGGTCGACACCTGGATGCAGCGCCAGCAGTTGAAGGTCGATACGACCCTCGACTGGTTCGAACAGTCGCTCCCCGACTTGGCAGCGAAACCCGATTACGCCCACGTGACGCTCGCCTGCGCTCTGGGCTATCTCGATTTCCGCCACGGCGGTACCTGGCGTGCCAAGCACCCGAAGCTGGTGGCGTGGCTCGATGCTTTCGAAAAAGCGGTTCCGGCATTTGCCGCGACACGTCCTGATTGAGGGGAGCTGGGATGACCACGTTCGATCCGAAGGCGGCTGCCGCCTTCATCGCCGAAGCACACCGCTCGCGCGCGCCCTATCGTAACCTACCGGCCGAGATCGCCCCGCCGACCGTCGCGGATGCCTACGCGGCTCAGGAAGCGCTGTACGAGCTGTGGTCCCCAGTCCATGGACCCGTCCGGGGGCTCAAGATCGCGACCACGACGAAGGTCATGCAGCAGCTCATGGGTATCGATCATCCCTGCGGCGGCATGATCTATGAACGGCGCATCCACCAGTCACCCGCGCGACTCAGGCGTGAGGATTTTATCAATCTGATGGTCGAGTTCGAGCTGGCCGTCCGCCTCGGTATCGATCTGCCGGGCCGCGATGCCTCTTACACGGCTGCTGACGTCCGCCCGGCCGTCGCCGAGGTGATGCCTGCTTTCGAGCTGATCGAGGATCGCGGGGCG
Organism: Pseudomonadota bacterium; assembly: GCA_023392135.1. Taxonomy (GTDB): domain Bacteria; phylum Pseudomonadota; class Alphaproteobacteria; order Rhizobiales; family Hyphomicrobiaceae; genus ZC4RG25. The sequence continues at coordinate 1,910 of JAEVZQ010000352.1, forward strand.
GACTACAAGAGCACGAGCGCACTCTCACTTATTGCGGACAACGCCTGGAATGGGGGCATCGTGCTGGGCGCGGCGCAGCGCGCACCGGCGGACATGGAGCTCAATGGAATCCGTGGACATTTGACAGTCAATGGCGCGGAGCGCGGCGCTGGCGCTACGGACGATCCGATGGGCGCGCTCGCCTGGATCGCCAATCTCGCAGCCGACCGCGGCCGACCGCTCAGGGAGGGGATGATCGTCATCACCGGCAGCGTCCTACCGACGATCCCGATTGCACCCGGGGACACGTTCGTGTTCACCCTGGATGGCATCGGGAGCACAGAGCTTTCGGTTTAACGGAAACGCCGCACCTCAATTCAGCGCACGCCACCAGTCGATGCAAAGCGTGACATCCAGCGGCCACTCTCGATGAGTTGCCTTCCCGTGACCGAGAGCCGGTAGAGGTAAAGCCACGCCGTCAGCTCGGCGCCGGTTTCCAGCCGCACGGATCGCTGCACGCGTTCGTACTCGCATTCCCGGCCTGGCACGATGCCTTCGTAGGCGTCGAGCCAGCCGAAGGCCGCGGCAGGATCGATCAGGGCGTGCACTTCTCCATGCACCTCCCCACCTCGCGCGTCGGTTTCGATTAGGGCCGGGTACTCCCCGAGATCATAGAGGCTGCCCCGGACCGCGGCCGGGCCGATGAGCCGGCCTTCCCGGGCAAGCCGCACAGCCATGGGGTGACCTGTAGCCGACATGAGCGTGCCGTAGACGAACAGGTGCTGCAGCATCGCGCCTACCCGGCGATCTTCGAGAAGTCCGCGACCGTCATGGTTGCCGCCCGGATCCGGGACAGCAGCCGCAGCCTGTTCTGCCTCAGGCGCTGGTCCTCGACGTTGACGGTCACCTTGTCGAAGAAGGCATCGACGGGACGGCGCAGATCGGCAAGCGCCCGCATTGCACCCTCGAAATTCTCGACCGCGATCGCCGCCCGCGTGTCCTGCCGGGTTGCCTCGATTGCTGCCGCCAGGGACAGCTCCTCGGGCGCTTCGAGCAGCTTGAGGTCGTAGTCGCTGTCGTAGCTCGTCCTGTCCTTCTTTTCCTCGATGGTGAGGATGCTCGCCGCGCGCTTGACGCCGGTCAGGAGGTTGGCGCCGTCGTCGGTATCCAGGAACTCGCCCAAAGCCTCGACGCGCCTGACGACGAGCGCCAGGTCGTCCTGGCCGGGCAGCGCGAACACGGCGTCGATGAGATCATGCCGCGCGCCTTGCTCGCGCAGGTGAACCTTCAGGCGATCGGCGAAGAAGCCGAGGAGGTCGGCAGTAATCTCGTCCTTGTTTCCTTCAGCGAGCGTCTGCCCCTGCCTGTCGAACTCTGCGTGGGCCGACGCGATCGCCTTTGCCAGGGAAACGCGCAGGTCGCTTTCCAGCACGATCCGGATGACGCCGAGGGCGGCGCGACGCAGCTGATAGGGATCACCCGATCCGGTGGGCTTCTCGGCGATGCGCCAGAATCCCACGAGGGTGTCGATTTTGTCCGCGAGCGCCACAGCAATAGCGACGCTATCGCCTTCCTCACCCGTTGGAACCGAATCCGTGGGACCCTTGGGCTTGTAGTGCAACTCGATGGCCCGGGCGATCTCGGGTCTGGCGCGGGCGGCTTCCGCGTAGTAGCGGCCCATCAAGCCCTGCAGCTCGGGGAACTCGCCGACCATGCCGGAGACCAGGTCAGCCTTGGCAAGCTGGGCAGCACGACGCGCGGCCTCGGGTGCCGCATCAACAGCTCCGGCGATCTGAAAGCTGAGCTCCGCGATGCGCTCGACCCGTTCCCATTGCGTGCCGAGCTTTTCGTGGAAGGTGACGCCGCGCAGTGCATGGGCCATCTCGTCGAGCGGCCGTTTCAAGTCCTGCTCCCAGAAGAAGCGAGCGTCCGATAATCGCGCCCGGATGACCTTCTCGTTGCCGGCGACGATGGTCGCGCCGCCGTCGCTGGCCTCTAGATTGGCGACCAGAAGAAAGCGGTTGGCGAGTTTGCCCGTCCGCGGATCACGCAGCGCAAAACACTTCTGGTGTGTGCGGATCGAGGTGATGATGACCTCGGGCGGCACCTCCAGGAACGCCTCGTCGAAGTGACCCATCAGCACCACCGGCCATTCCGTCAGCCCTGCGTTCTCCGCGAGCAGCCCGGGATCTGGCACGAGTTGCAGCTTGTGCTTCGCTGCGAGCTCTTGTGCCTGACGCTCGATGAGTTGCATGCGCTCGGTCGTATCGAGGATCACCCGGTTTGCGCTCAGCTTCTGGAGGTAATCCTCGACGCCACGCACCCGGAACGGAACGTTGCCGTGGAAACGGTGGCCGCGGGTCGTATTTCCGCTCGCCACGCCGGCGATCTCGAAGGGCACGACCTCCCCGTCGAGCAGACAAACGATCCCATGCAGCGGCCGAACCCACGAGAAGGTCTCCCGGCCCCAGCGCATGGATTTCGGCCAGGGAAATCGATGCAGAACCTCAGGCACGGCCTCCGCGATGACCTCGTACGCGCTGCGGCCTATCCGTTCGATCCGCGCCACGTAGAAGTCGCCCTTCTTGGGGTCTGAAACGACACTTGCCTCGCCGATGGAGGACAGGCCGGCCGCACGGAGGAATCCCTGGATGGCCGGTTCCGGCGCATTCACCCGCGGCCCCTTGCGCTCCTCCGACTGGTCTGGCGAACGCGCAGGAACACCCGACGCTATCAACGTCAGCCGGCGGGGCGTGGCGAAGGCGCGGGCTTCATCCACGACAAGGCCCTGCGTCTTCAGCGCGCCGATAACGAGCCGCTTCAGCTCCTCGGCGGCGCGCGGCTGCATACGCGCAGGGATTTCCTCCGAAAAAAGCTCGAGCAGAAGTTCAGGCATGGCGCTCCTCGAGGGCAGGGTCGTGAGCCGCCCTTTTAACGGCATCGTGCGACGGAGCGAAGCCTAATCCGCGCGGGCGGCGGAGAGATCGGTCCTGTCGAACCGAACCCATGGCCTCAGCGTTGCCATTGCAGGGATGAGGCGATGAACAAGGCAGAGACTGAACACCTGGACGCGCAGACGGGCACCCGGCAATTGGCGCGGATGCGATCGAAATGGCGGCTGCAGCAGCTCGGGTGGGTGGCGATTGCATTACTCGTTCTGGCGGGAGCGGCAGGCCTGTTCGGAAGCGGGCCGCTGAGCTCGACGACGCGCGCGGCAGATGGGCTGACGCTCGAATATGATCGCTTCATTCGGCGTGGAACACCTTTCACGCTCAGGGCAACAATTCCTGCCTCACCCGGAAGCACCCGAGCGGAGCTGGCAATCCCGCGCGAGTACCTGGGCTCGCTAAGGATCTCCTCCATACTGCCTCGTCCGGTTCAGGTTGAGAGCGGGTCGGAGCGCACGAAGTTCCTGTTCGCGGTCGATTCCGCCTCGATCTCCCTGGTTGTCGACATCCACGCAGAGCCAAGGGAAGTGGGCTTCCTCGATGGCGAGCTGGCGGCCGGGAATACGCGGCTGCAATTCACGCAACTCGTCTGGCCGTAAGGTAAGCGCGATGGAAACGATCATCAGAGCCGCTGCCATCTACGCGTTTTTGTTCCTCGTCTTCAGGGTAGCGGGTAAGCGGTCTCTCGCCGAAATCACGACCTTCGACTTCATCCTGCTGCTCATCATCGCGGAAACGACGCAGCAGGCGCTCATCGGCGATGACTTCTCGATCATCACCGCGGTCCTGCTCATCTCGACGCTGTTCCTCATCGAGATCATCCTCACGCTACTGAAGCAGCGCTATCCGCGCGTGGACCGCATCATGGAAGGCGAGCCCGTTGTGCTCGTCGAGAACGGGCGACCGCTACGGGAGCGCATGGAACTGGAGCGCGTCGACGTCGACGATATTCTCGAGGCAGCGCGGCGCTGGCGCGGGCTGGAGCGCATCGATCAGATCAAGTTTGCCGTGCTGGAGCGGGACGGGAATATCACAATCGTCCCCCGCGAGAGTACAGCTCAATCCCCGGGGATTTGATCGACCGTCGTGATGATCGCGAAGCGGTCCCCGAGCTCGGCGAGCGCCGCCCGGTGCAAGGCATCGGCTGAAACGACGCCGCCGAACGGGTCGGGCAGATCCCGTGTTGCGGCAGCATCACCGGCGATCGTCACCCGGTAGCCAAGATCCAAAGCGGCCCGCGCCGTCGAGCTGACGCACATGTGGGTCATGAAGCCGGCCAGGATCAGAGATTTGCGTCCCAGCGCCTTCAACGCGGAATCGAGCGTCGTCTGCGCAAAGGAGTTGGGCAGCGGCTTTTCGATGACCGGCTCACCACTGATCGGCGCCACCGCCCCGATGATCTCACCCCCACGGCCCTCACGGTCGAACAGTCCGCCCGGCCGGCCCTTATGCGCAATGTGAATGATCGGCGTGCCGGCATCACGCGCCCTGGCGAGCAGGGTCGAGAGTGCATCGAGTGCAGGTTTGACACCCGGCAGGGCGAGCTTGCCATCCAGATATTCGTTCTGTGCATCGATGACGATCACGGCCGATTGCGCCAGCGCACCCGGGCTGAGATCCGCTCCGGCCATTTCCAGCAGTGTCCTCGGCGTGCTCATGCGCCCCCTCCCTCGGTCCTCAACCATGCCGCACAGCAGCCCTTGGCGAGCTCTCGCACCCGCAGGATGTAGCTCTGCCGTTCAGTTACCGAAATCACGCCCCGGGCGTCGAGCAGGTTGAACACGTGGGAGGCCTTGATGCACTGGTCATAGGCCGGCAGAGCCATCAGGTGGCGGCCGTCCTCGCTCTCACCCTTTTCAAGCAGCGCCAGACACTCCTTCTCAGCATCGCGGAAGTGCTGGAAGAGCATCTCGGTGTCGGCGTACTCGAAGTTGTAGCGGGAATACTCCTGCTCGGCCTGGAGGAACACGTCTCCATAGGTGAGCTTCCGCTCGTCTTCGCGACCGTTGAAGCGCAGGTCGAACACGCCGTCGACGCCCTGCACGTACATCCCCAGCCGCTCGAGACCGTAGGTGATCTCAGCCGATACGGGATTGCAGTCGAACCCGCCGACCTGCTGGAAATACGTGAACTGCGTTACCTCCATGCCGTCGCACCAAACCTCCCAGCCGAGGCCCCAGGCACCGAGTGTCGGGCTCTCCCAGTCGTCCTCGACAAAGCGTATGTCGTGGATTTCGCGCGACAGTCCGATGCGCGCGAGGCTCTCCAGATAGAGATCGATGACGTCCGGCGGCGACGGCTTCATGATCACTTGGAACTGATAATAATGCTGCAGCCGGTTCGGGTTCTCACCGTAGCGGCCATCCTTCGGCCGGCGCGAGGGCTGGACGTAGGCTGCGTTCCAGGACTTCGGCCCGAGCGCGCGCAACGTCGTGGCCGGATGGAACGTGCCCGCACCCACTTCCATGTCGTAAGGTTGCAGGATCGCGCAGCCCTGCTCGCTCCAGTACTGCTGCAGCGTAAGGATCAGATCCTGGAAAGATCGCTTCGGCTGCAGCCCGGATGCCATCTGGCCAAGCGGCTCGATTGCCGGTCTGGTTGCGGTTCGTGTTGCCATATCGACTTTTGCCTGAACATCGAAATTGGCGGCGGACTATAAGGGAGCGGGTCGCCGATGGCGAGGCGGTTCGCTGTCACCTGCCGCAGGGAATTCATTTATCGCGCACTGCGCTCGAGATCAGCACTGCTTCGACGGCCGGTAGACGCCCGCTTCTGCATCCCACTCGAGCGAGCCGAGGTCCTTTGGCGCGCCGGAGGCTCCTGCAGCCTGTCTTCGCAGCTCTTCCTGTGCCTCTTGCGCGGTCGTCAGCGCCCGACGGACCTCGCGGGAGATCCAGCGGTAGCCGGCATAAACACCGGCGCCGGCGAGAAGCAGCGCGATCACCTGCGGCATCGTCCCCCTCCACACACACCTGAGCTACAGGCGGCAGGCGCCCATCACAGCCCGTAGCGCGACCACAGCGAGCGGGTCTCGATCGCGGATAGCAGATCATCGCCGAGCGCAAGTGGCAAGCCGCCGGCCGATTGTCCCGCACCGGCGGGCCCAAGCCGCGGGAAGCGGAGCAGCCGTGACAGCCATCCACCGGGGCCGAACGGCACCACCTTGAGCTGCACGTCGTCGCCATGCATCTCCCGCATCTTGCTCCGCACGTCCGAGACACCGTCGATGAGCCCCAGCTCCAGTGCCTTCGCCGCCGACCAGAAGGCGCCCGAGAAGAGCTCCGAATCGAGACCCCGGAGACGTCCGCCCCGTCGATCCTTGACGACGCCGATGAAGACGTCGTGCACGTCCCTCTGGATCTCCTTCAGCCGTTCGATTTCATCGGGCTTTTCGGGTTGGAAGGGATCGAGCAGCCCCTTCGCCGAGCCCGCGGTATAGACACGGCGATCGATCCCCAGCCGACCGATCGCCTTGTCGAAGCCGAAGCTGGCCGACATCACGCCGATGGAGCCGACGATGGACGAGGGATCGGCGTAGATTTCATCGCCTGCCACAGCCAGGTAGTACCCACCGGATGCCGCCACGTCCTCGCAGAAGACATAGACCTTCTTCTTCTTTTCGTCCGCAAGCTGGCGGATGCGCTTGAAGATCAGGTTCGACTGGACCGGCGAGCCGCCGGGCGAATTCACGATCACCGCGATGCACGGCAGCTTCGAGAGGCTGAACGCCTTCTCGAGCCCGCCGGCAACCGAACCGATCGAAAGGCCGGGCCTGAGCGGCGTGGCAAAACCGATCGGTCCAGAAAATCGAATCACCGGAACGACAGGACGACGCTTGAAAAACCACATACGCAACGTTCTTCTTTCTTGTAATGAGGCTGGTGACCGAGGAGCCCCTCAACTTTTAGTCGACCACGCGCCCAACCGCCAGTGGTCCGATTCCGACATTTGCATCCCCCGCAGCAAGCTCGAGAGCGAATGTCGGGAGACCTTCAGTCGAGCGGGAGGGCGGCGCCATCCCTGAGGATACGCGCGACGTCGGGCCGGAAGCGATTGTCCTTCTCGTGGAGCACGAGGCCCGGCAGCAGCTTGAGCGGTGCGCGGCTCCCCTTGCGCCCTTGTATGAGAATGCGCACGGCGGCTTCCCCAGATCGCGGATGGAGCGGCAGAATTTTCAGCGCACCGAACCGGCCTTCGAGCAGGCCCAGAAGGCTGGGCAGGACATCCGGCCGATGCACCATGGTCAGGCTGCCGCTGGACGTTGCTGCGCGCGTCAGGAATTTTACCCAATGGGCAAGACTGCCAGCGGGCATCGCGTGGGCTGCAGCCTTGATGGCGTGCCGGGACCGCCGCCCGTACCCCTCGGTATAATAAGGCGGATTGGCGACGACGTGCTCGAACGAATCTGCCGACAGCCCCGCGGCCGCCAGCGCAGCGGCCGAGCCCGTGACATCCGCGTCGATCACGCTGACGCGCTCACCGAGCCCGTTGCGAGACACATTCCCGTGCGCGAGCGCAACAAGCTCCGGCTCGTTTTCGACGAGGGTGACGCGGGCGGCAGGGGCCCTCCGGGCGATGCATAGCCCGACGACGCCGACGCCCGCTCCGGCGTCGAGCACCCGCTCCCCCTGCTTTTGACCGACCGGGGCAGCCGCCGCCAGAAGAACCGCATCGATGCCCGCACGATAGCCCCGATGCGGCTGGACCACAGTCAGAGCACCGCCGAGAAACGCATCCTCGCTGACTTCCCTTGCACTGACCTCGTCAATTCGGGTCGTCATCGTTGACCCAGTGCCCGAGGCCCGCCTCCTCCAGCACCCGGCGCGCGCGGATCAGGTCGTCCGAGCTGACGAGAATTCGTCGCGGCAGCACGCCGATGGAGCCTTCCATGATGCTCATGTTTCCGTCTGCGACGAGTGGCTGAACACCGGCATCGCGCAACAGAACTTCCACGAAGCTCAGCAACACCGGGTTGTTCGAGCGCAGAATCTCCCGCATGATGGACACCTTTTCTGCAGTCTTTCCCGGAGTTAACCATGCGGCAATCTGCCGTGAAAATGGTTCCGGAACCCGTGGTTAAGATCACCGCGGCCAGAGAATCATCCAGGAGAAGAGCCCAGTGGGGGTCGTTGTCCCAATCGATGAAACGCGTGACCCGACGCACAGCCTGCTTCCCATTCTCGAGCTTGCAGCCGAGGACATGGGCGCGGTGAACCGGCTCATTCTGGACAAGGCAGTCTCCGACGTCGAGCTTATTCCGCAGCTTGCTCAACATCTGATCGATTCGGGTGGCAAACGTATGCGCCCGATGCTCACCATCGCCGCCGCCAAGCTGTGCGGCTATACAGGCGATGGCCATGTGCCGCTGGCGGCTGCGGTCGAGTTCATGCACACGGCGACCCTATTGCATGACGACGTCGTCGACGAGAGCGATTTTCGCCGCGGGAAGAAGGCAGCCCGGCTACTCTGGGGCAATCAGGCGAGCGTGCTGGTGGGCGACTTCCTGCTGGGTCAGGCCTTCCGCATGATGGTCGAAGTCGGCTCGTTGCAGGCGCTGAAGATCCTATCCAATGCGGCTGCCGTGATCGCCGAAGGGGAGGTGATGCAGCTCGCGGCGGCAAAAAACACCGCTACGACAGAGGACGAGTACCTGGCGATCATCAACGCCAAGACGGCCGCCTTGTTTTCGGCTGCGGCCGAGGTCGGCGGCGCCATCGCCAACCGTCCGGCGGACGAGCAGGCGGCCCTCAAGTCCTACGGCAAGACCCTCGGTATCGCTTTCCAGCTCGTCGACGATGCCCTCGACTACTCCGGTGACAGCGCGCGCCTCGGCAAATCGGTTGGCGACGACTTCCGCGAGGGCAAGATCACGCTGCCCGTCATCCTCGCTTTCCGCCGCGGCTCGGACGAGGATCGGGAATTCTGGCAGCGGGCGCTCACCGAAGGCGACATCCGCGAAGGCGATCTCGAGCACGCAATGAGCCTGATGCGCCAGCACAAGGCGATCGAGGCGACCCTGGAGCGGGCCCGCTACTACGGCTCCGTGGCGCAGGACGCCCTCGCCATCTTTCGCGACAGCCAGGCCAAGCGCGCCCTCATGGGCGCCGTCGCGTTCTGTGTGGGCCGGGGACACTGACGCTCGCGGCCGGGCGCCGCCGATCAGCTTGCGGCGGAGCTTTCTGCCACAAGGCCGTCTTTATACAATCTACTGAACAGGCGGCCCTTTTTCGCGCGAGCGATTCGGACCTTGCAGACGGTTTGACCGCTTTCCGCGGTCTCGCGGGTCAGCACCTGTGCATTCTCGTGCAACCAGGCAAGGAGACCGCCCGCCGTGGCCGGGACGGCAATGGTCAGCACCTCGTCGGCGCGGCCGAGCTGGGCGTCGATGGCCTCCAGCAGAACATCGAGGCCCCTCCCCTGGGTGGCCGACACGAGGAGCGGCCTCTGCGCGGCGCGCTCGGCAGCATGCTGCAGCTCCTCGAGCGACTCCTGCGGCACCAGATCGACCTTGTTCCAGACCTCGAGAAGCAGACCCTCCGAACGGTCCACCTCGATTCCGAGCTCGGTCAGAACCCTCTCCACGTCAGCCCGCTGGGCCTGCGCTTCGGGGTGGCTGATGTCGCGCACATGCAGGATGAGATCGGCCTCGATCACCTCCTCGAGGGTGGCACGGAATGCGGCAACGAGTGAGGTCGGCAGATCGGAAATGAAGCCGACGGTATCCGACAGGATGACCCGGCGACCGCTCGGCAGCCGCAGCTCGCGCATGGTCGGATCGAGGGTGGCGAACACCTGGTCCATCGCGACCACGCCGGCGCCGGTCAGCTTGTTGAAGAGCGTGGATTTGCCCGCGTTGGTATAGCCGACAATGGCGACCAGAGGATACGGCACCCGCCGCCGGCCGGAGCGGTGTAATTCACGCGTGCGGACCACGACGTCCAGCTCCTTGCGGATGGCGTCGATGCGCTCCTGAATAAGCCGCCGGTCCGTCTCGATCTGCGTTTCACCGGGACCGCCGAGGAAGCCGTAGCCGCCGCGCTGGCGCTCGAGGTGGGTCCAGCTCCGCACGAGGCGGCTTTTCTGGTAGGTGAGATGGGCCAGCTCGACCTGCAGACGCCCTTCCCGGGTCCGGGCCCGACGCCCGAAGATCTCGAGAATGAGCCCCGTGCGGTCCAGAACCTTTGTGTTCCATGCCCGCTCGAGGTTGCGCTGCTGGATGGGCGAGACCGCATGGTCGATAACGACCAGATCGGCCTCGTGCTCGGCAACGAGTTGCTTCAGCTCCTCGACCTTGCCGGTGCCGAACAGTGTCGCCGGCTGCGGCCGGGCCACGGGGACGATGAGCCTGGCCCGGACCTCGAGATCGATCGTCTCAGCGAGTCCGGCCGCCTCGGTCAGCCGATCCTGGGGAGAATGGAAGGAAGCGCCGCGCGCACCATCGCTCCGGGACCGCGCTGAAGTGGCTGTCCCGGTGCTGCCTGTCGTCTGAAGCACTGGAACCAGGACGATGGCCCGCGCAACAACTTTCGGTCCGGAGCCATTGTCGCCCCGGCCCCTGCGCCTCGTTCTGGTCTCGTCTGCGCCGCTAATCGAAGGTCTACCCTTGCTGCGCTTCCGCCGGCTCCTGCTCCATCAGGTTAACGGGCTGGCCCGGCATGATGGTCGATATGGCGTGCTTGTAGACCAGTTGCGAGTGTCCATCGCGCCGCAGCAGGACGCAAAAATTATCGAACCAGGTCACGATTCCCTGCAGCTTCACGCCATTGACCAGAAAGATCGTCAGCGGCGTCTTGTTCTTGCGGACGTGGTTCAGGAAGGTGTCCTGCAGGCTTTGTGCTCGTTCGGCCATTTCTTCTTATCCGTTTTTGTTCGGTTATCTTTTCCGGTGGCGCTCCGTCCACCTCCGATCAGCTTACCTGAAACGCTCGGCGGAATCAGCACTCCGATGGCCCGCAGGCCATTCTCAATCATCTCTGCCGGCTGCGAAGCGCGCACAGGCGGGTTTTAGCAGGTGGGCCGCAGAGCGCAATGGAAACTGCCGGGCAGGATCAAAAGTAGTCGGGGCTCACGCGGAAGAGCTGCTCGACCTGCCGGACGTGATCCGCGCGCACGAACAGGATGACGCGGTCCTTGGGCTCGAGCTCCGTGCTGCCGGTCGGCGCGAAGACCTGCCCGTTGCGGACGATGGCGCCGAAGCGCACACCGTCCGACATGTCGAGCTGCCGAATCGATTTACCGATGACCGGCGCTGTTTCGATCGCCTCGGCCTCGATGAGCTCGCCCGCCCCGTTGTGGATCGAGTGGACGATCCGGATCCGGCCGCGCCGGACAAACTGCAGTATGCGCGAGACGGTGATCGTGCGGGGACTGATCTGCGCGTCGATGCCGAGCGAGCGCACCATCGTCGTGTAGCCGGCCGAGTTGACGAGGCACAGGCTGCGCTTGCAGCCGAGATGCTTGGCCAGCACCGAGGTCAGGATGTTGACCTGATCGTCGTTTGTGACCGCCACCAACGTATCGGCGGACTGTGCCTCAGCCTCGCGCAGCAGCTCTTCGGAAAGAGAGCTGCCGTGCAGAACGACGGTGCGGTTGAGCTCTTCTGCGATCTGCATCGCACGCCCGCGATTGGCCTCGATGATTTTGGCCCGAACCGTATGCTCGCGCGCCTCCATGCCTCGGGCGACATAGAGGCCGATGTTCCCGCCACCGGCAACGATCACACGGCGCGCGACCTGCTCCTCATGGCCGAAGATCTTGAGGGTGCGCGCGACCTGATCGGGCGGTACGACGATATACACGTCATCGCCGGCCAGGAGCTGCTCGTCACGGCTCGGCACGAACAGGTTGCCCTTGCGCACGATGGCGACGATGACGGCTGGCAGATCGGGGAACAGCTCGCTCAATTGCCGGATCGGCGTATCGACGACAGGGCAGTCCTCGCCGCACGAGATGCCGACGGCAAGAACGCGCCCATCGGCGAAGCTCAGCGTCTCGAAAGCCCCCGGAATCTGCAACCGGCGCAGCACCATGTTGCCGACCTCCACCTCGGGCGAGATGATGAAGTCGATGGCCAGGCAATTGCGCGCGAACAGCGCGGCGTAGTCCTTCGCCAGATAGCTCTGGGCGCGAACGCGGGCGATCTTGGTGGGAATGTCGAACAGGCTGTGTGCGACCTGGCAGGCGATCATGTTCACTTCATCGGCCAGAGTGACGGCGATCAGCATGTCGGCATCGCGTGCGCCGGCGCGCTCGAGCACGTCGGGGTGGGCGCCATTGCCCAGCGTCGCGCGGACCTCCAGCACGTCATTGGCGCGCTGCACGAGGGCGGGATCGATGTCGATGATCGATACGT
>JAEVZQ010000401.1 GCA_023392135.1 Pseudomonadota bacterium
GTCCTGGAACGCAGCGCCGCATTTCTGCGGCGCGCGTTCGAGCTCAGCGATGCTTGAAGTTCGGCGGCTCCTTGGCAAAAAATGCGCGTACGCCTTCGCTGCAGTCTTCGGATGCGAAGACCTTGTCGCTGAGAGCAAGTGAGGCGCGCACGGCGTCTTCCTCTGCCGTATCGAAGGCCAAATCGACGGACTGCTTGCACATTTGCAGAGCGACGTTGGGCTGGGCCGCCAGCCTGCGGGCCATATCAAGTGCGGTTTTGAGGGCTTCGCCCTTCGGCACGACGCGGTTGATCAGCCCCCAGGCGTGCGCAGTCTCGACCGGCACCGGCTCCCCGAAGAACATCATCTCCTTCGCGCGCGCCTCGCCGATCCGGCGTGTCACGCGGATCGTTCCGCCACTCCCCGGAAAAACGCCGAGCTTGATTTCCGGAAGCGCAACCTGATTACCGGCTTCGGCGACCACCAGATCGCAGCACACGGCAAGCTCGAGCCCGCCGCCGAAGGCCAAGCCGTTGAGCGCGGCTACCGTCGGCTTCGGGAAGTCGTCGACACGGCTGTAGGCCTCGTTCTCGAGCGCCAGCTTCTTCGGCACGACGGCTCCAGCGGCCATCATGTCGGGGAATTCCTTGATGTCGGAGCCGGCGCAGAAGGCCTTGGAACCGGAGCCGGTCAGCACCATCACGCGTACCGAGGGGTCAGCCGCAAGCTTTGTGACCAGCTCGTTGAGCTGCCTCGTCAGCGCGAGCGTGACGAGATTGAGCGGCGGATTGTTGAGCGTGACCAGCGCCACGCCGTCCTCGATCGAGCACAGCACCGGATCTTCAGCCATCTTCGAACGTCCTTTCCCTATCTCATGTTGCATCACATCATGCTGCAAGCTGCAGAAAATTGAAAGCGCTTACGCGAAAATGCTTGACGTGAATTGTATCCAAGCTCGATCATCGGCCAACCAGAACAAGGAGAGCAGGCGGTCGGTTTAACTGCCGACGGCAATATGGGAGGACATAACAAATGCAAGCTTCAAGAAAGCTTCTGATTCTCGGGTCGGCCATTGTCGGTGCATCGATCGTGCTCCTCGCCGGAACCGGCAGCTACGCGCAGGAGCGCAAGTTCAGCTTCGGATATGATCAGCCGAAATCGACGGGATACGGCGTGGCGGCCGATATTTTCAATGCCAAGCTCATGGAGCTGAGCGGCGGCAAGATGGGGGTCGACCAGTTCCCCGGCGCGCAGCTCGGGCAGGAGCCCGTCATGCTGCAGAAGCTGCGCTCTGGCGACATCGATTTCATCATCACGTCATCGGCGAACGCCTCGACCGTGGCGCCGGAGTCCGGAGTGATGTCGCTGCATTATTTGTTCCGTGACGAGGATCATCTCAAAAAAGCCATTGCCGATCCGAAGGTTGTCGAGGCGGTGAAGGGGATGGTCGCCGACTCGGTCAAGGGTGCGCACGTCCTCAGTATCGCGACGCTTGGGCTTCGCAGCATGTACGCCAAGCGCGAGTTCAAGAAGGTCGAAGACCTCAAGGGTGTAAAGGTTCGCGTACAGGCCACCAAGACAGAGGACGCACACTTTCCGGCCTATGGCGCACAAACCGTGCATATGCCGTTCGGTGAGGTCTACACATCCCTGCAAACCGGCGTCGTCGAAGCTGCCGAGAACGGCATCAACGTTTACATGACCAACAAGCACTACGAGGTCGCGCCGATCATCTCGCTTACGGAGCACGAGGCCAACAACTGTTTCGTCTGGGTGAGCGACAAGACCTGGAGCGGCTTTAGTGACGAGCAAAAGAAATGGGTGCAGGGGGCAGCCGACGAAGTGGCCCGCGAGCAACCCGCAAAAGCCCTGCAACTTGAAAAGGACTCAGCCGCGAAACTGGAGAAGATCGGCGTCAAGGTCGTGCGTGACGTCGACAAATCAGGCTTCATGGTAGCGGCCAAGCCGGTCCAGGATCAGCTCGCCAAGGAGCTCGGGCCGCACGCGGTCAAGATCCTGGAGTTGATCCGCAACGTGAAATAGGTCCACCGGGCAGCGGGGCAGCGCGGGTGCTTTGCGCTGCCGAGCCCCTTCGGCTGAGCAATTGAAGCATCCGCGCAGGGAAAAATGGCATCCTTTGTGGCGCCGCAGGAGCGGCATCTGAAGTGGCCTGCCCTTGATTGGCTCGAGGCCCTTCTATTCATCGCCTGTGGCGCATGCATCATCGGCTTTTCGGTTTCGGTGCTGTGCGATGTCATCACGCGCGAGGTCGGGTACCCGTGGCTCTGGCTGCAGCAAGCCACCACTGGGTTCTTCGTTCACGGCTCGTTCATCGGCATCGCGCTTGCCGCTCGCCGTAACGAGCACATGTACCTGGCCGAAATCGTGCAGACCATGAAGGGAAACAAGCGCCGAAATCTGGAGGTGTTTTCACGCCTCGTGGTGCTTGTGGTCGCGCTGTGCATGCTCGTGTTCGGGTATCAGAACTTTCTTCTCGATATGGGCAGTTTTCGCATGCCGTCCCTCATTCCGCTCGGCTACTATTCTATCAGCGTCCCGATCTCGGGTGCGCTCGTCGCTTTATTCCAAGTCGAGCAGATCGCCAACGGGCTGAAGAACGGATTCCCTCTACCGCTCGATCCTTCTCAGGAGAACGGCGATGAATAACGGTGTCCTCATTCTCATGATGGCCGGGCTGTTCCTCGGCCTTGGATATCTCGGCGTGCCGGTCGCTTTCGCCATTATGGCAGGCGTATTTCTTGCGACCAGTTTCACACCGGTCAGTCTCTCTTCGATGGTGGGTCAGCTTTTCCACGGCATCGATTCGGAGGCGCTGCTTGCCGTTCCTTTCTTCTTATTGGTCGGCGAGCTCATGTCCTCGGCGCGCATCACCACGCAGCTGATCACGCTCGCTCAGACGATGGTCGGCCATCTTCGAGGGGGGCTTGCCCAGGTCGTAACCCTTTTTAGCATGTTCTTCGCCGGGATTTCGGGCTCGTCGACGGCTGATGTTGCCGTGCTGGCACGTACGATCGGGCCAGAAATGGATCGGGAGGGTTATGATCGGGCCTTTACCGCGGCCCTCATCGCCGCGGCCTCGACGATCGCCAACATGATCCCGCCGAGCATCATGGCCGTCATCTATGGTGCGACCGGCAACGTATCGATCGGCGGTCTCTTTCTTGGCGGCATTGCTCCAGGCATCATGGTCGGCGTCGGTCTGATGATCTACAGCCATTTCGTCGGGCCCGTAGGGGTCCTGCGGCCACGCGCGAACTTCGGCCAGTTCAGCGATGCCGTGAAAAGTTCGGCACTGCCGCTGATGATACCGATCATCATCATGGGTGGGATCCTGTCGGGCTTCTTCACGCCGACCGAGGCCGGCCTCATCGCCGTGGCTTACATCGTATTCGTGCTGATTCCGCTAGTTCAGCGTGGCCATATCCGCGATTTGCCACGCGATTTCGCGAATGCAGGGCTGCTTTATTCGATCCCGATCGCCGCGGTTGCTGCCGCTTCCGCTTTTGGCTGGATGCTGGCCTATCTCAGGGCGCCGGACGTCGTCGCAGGCTGGATTGCCGACTTTGCCGGGCCGAACCCGCTGGTCATCATGTTCCTGCTGGCGGCCTTGTTCGTCATCATTGGCGACTTCATCGATGCGGTACCGGCAATCATCATCTTCATGCCGATCATTAACGCGTTGACAGAGCTTGGAAGTATCAACCCTGTACACATGGGTGTTGTGATCGTCGTGACGCTCGCGTTCGGCCTGATCACGCCGCCGTATGGCCTGTCGCTTCTGATGTCCTCGAAGTTCGTTGGTGTGAGCTTCGTGGCTGCCGTCGTGCGCTCGCTACCGACCTATCTCATCTTCTTTATTACGATCGCCTTCTGTATCTTCTTCCCGGAAGTGGTGCTGTGGTTGCCGAAAATGCTGCTTCCGGAATCGGTTGGCTGCTTCAAGAGTCCTGCCGGCATAGGCTACATTTGCCCGCAGCTGTAGGGCTTGGGCTCAACCTCCACTTGATCATGGGGCTGGCTTATTGAGCCGTGCGGCTCCGGTGGGCGCGGTACCGGTCGTTCGCTGCCAGTAAGAACCTCCGGCTGGACGCAGCGTTCTCCAGCTGATCTTGCTTCGTTCGGAGCGGGCCATGGCGCAGGAAGAGAAAG
The DNA here is from genome assembly GCA_023392135.1 of Pseudomonadota bacterium. GTDB lineage: Bacteria > Pseudomonadota > Alphaproteobacteria > Rhizobiales > Hyphomicrobiaceae > ZC4RG25. The sequence goes on from JAEVZQ010000401.1 coordinate 4,150, forward strand.
TGGTCATCGTAACCGGCGCCGGGCACGGCATCGGTGCCGCGACGGCCGTTCGCCTGGCCCGAGAGGGATGGGAGGTGGTGCTGGCCGACATCGATGGCGCGGAGCTCACCAACGTGGCAAAACCGGCCAACGGCCATGCCGTCGTTTGCGATGTTGGCGTCGAAGCTGACGTTCAGCATCTGGTCGACGAGACCCTCTCCCAGTTCGGCCGGGTCGACGCGATCGTATCGAACGCGGGCATAAACCCGCGGGGGCCGATTTCGGAGCTCACGCTTGAAACCTGGAATCGCGTGCTCGCGGTCAACCTGACCGCTGCGTTCCTGCTGGCCCGTGCAGCCGAGCGGCCCCTGCGAGACGCGAAAGGTGCCATGGTGCTGATCGCGTCGACACGGGCGCACATGTCCGAGCCGGATACGCTGCCCTATTCGGCCAGCAAAGGCGGGCTCGTGGCCTTGACCCACGCTCTGGCGATGACTTTGGCACCGGTTCGGGTCAATTGCATTTCTCCTGGCTGGATCGACACCGGCAAGTCGGGGCCGCTCGCCTCCGAAGACCACGCTCAGCACCCGGTCGGCCGCGTCGGGCAGACGGACGACATCGCGGCCGCGGTTTCGTACCTGCTGTCGGACGGTTCCGGCTTCATCACCGGCGCCGAGCTGATCATCGACGGCGGCATGACCCGCAAGATGATCTACATGTAATCTCGGCCCGTCATGATGCCGGCACCGCGGAAGCCGCCATCGACGGCAACGACTTCGCCCGTCAGATAGCTCGCCTGGCGCTCATCGAGGAGAAAGCAGATCGTCGGCGCGATTTCCTCCGGGCGGCCGTAGCGGCGCATCGGTATGAAACGTGTCCACGTTTCGCGGTCCTCGGCGGTGTGCAGCTCCTGGACAAGCGGCGTATCGACCGGCCCGGGTGCCACGGCGTTCACGCGGATGCCGTAGCGGGCGAGATCGTTTGCCATCACCTGCGTCAGCACGATGACCGCGCCTTTGGATGCGCCGTAGGCCGACCGCCCCTTTGAGCCCCTGACGCCGGCTACCGAAGCAAGATTTACGATGGCGCCGCGACCGCGCTTCTGCATGTGCCGTGCAGCCGCCCGGCCGACGATGAACGTGCCGACCACGTTGATGTCCAGAATGCGCCGGAACAGGTCGATGGGTGTGTCGAACACATGCTTGTCGGCCGCAATGCCGGCCGAGTTCACGACACCGGCGATGGCCCCGAGCTCCTCCTCGATGGCTGCCATTTCGCGCTCGACCGCGGGCTCGTCCGTCACGTCGAGCTTCGTCACGCGCACACCGGGCTTGCTGCCAAGGCCCTGACGCGCGGATTCCAGAGCCGCGTCACCAATGTCGAGGATGGCGACTTTCCAGCCGGTTGCGTGAAGCTGCTCGGCTGACGTGTAACCTATCCCCGATGCGCCTCCCGTGATAACTGCAACGCGGGCTTCGGGTAGGATTGTCTGGCTCATTGTCGTTGTCCTTGGGTCTCCTCCGTGGAATTCAACAGTAGCCTTACTTTTCTGGCCTGATAACCGGCGGTGTGCTCGAGAGCTTCGATTGTCAGAGAGGATGGCCATGGATAACGGCGCGCAGCCTCAGATGAACGGTGCCGAGTGCCTGGTGCGCACGCTCGTTGCGGGCGGCGTCGACGTCTGCTTCGCCAATCCCGGCACCTCCGAAATGCACTTCGTTGCGGCTCTCGATCGAGTCGAGGGCATGCGCTGCGTGCTCGCACTGTTCGAGGGCGTGGCGACGGGTGCGGCCGATGGCTATGCGCGCATGGCTGAGAAACCGGCCGCTACCCTGCTGCACCTTGGCCCAGGGCTGGCGAACGGCCTCTCCAACCTGCACAACGCGATGAAGGCCTCGACGCCGGTCGTCAATATCGTCGGTGACCACGCGACCTGGCACCGGGCCTACGATGCTCCGCTGACGTCGGACATCGAGACGGCTGCGAAGCCGTTTTCAGCCTGGGTTCGCACCTCGCCCAATGCGCATTCGGTTGCTGCCGATGGCGCCGCGGCCATTGCGGCGGCGCGTACGCCGCCGGGTGGCGTTGCCACGCTGATCCTGCCGGGTGATACCGCTTGGGAAATGGGGACAGGCATCGCTCAGGTGCCGCCGATTCCGGCGCGCCGCAGGGTCGAAGCCAAGGCTGTAACCGGCGCCGCTGCCGCTCTCCGTTCAGGCGAGCCGATACTCATCCTGCTGGGAGGTCTGGCTCTGCGCCAGCGCGGTCTGGAGCTGGCGAGCAAGGTCGCGCGGAAGATGGGAGCCGGCCTTTCGGCCGAGACGTTCAATGCGCGCGTCGAGCGGGGCGCCGGCCGTGTTTCCGTCGGTACCGTTCCCTATCCGGTCGATATGGCTGTCGAGAGGCTCCGCGTTTACAAGCACATCCTCCTTGTAGGCGCGAAACCGCCGGTCGCATTCTTCGCCTATCCGGGGAAGCCGAGCTTGCTCGCTCAGCCGAAAACCCAATTTCACGTTCTGGCGCGTCCGGAGGAGGATGTCGTCCACGCTCTCGAGTGGCTGGCGGATGACCTCGGCGCGAATTCCTCTGAGGCGGAAGCCGCCAGTCTTCGGCTGCCGACCCCAGCAAGCGGGCCCGTCACCGAGGACGGCATTGCCCAGTCGCTTGCCGCCCTGATGCCGGAGAACGCCATCGTCGTCGACGAGGGCATTACGGCGAGCCGCAACTTCTTCGCTCCGACACGAACCGCCCAGCCGCACGACTGGCTGCGCAACATGGGCGGCTCCATCGGCATCGGGCCGCCGATGGCGGTGGGCGCCGCGATTGCCTGTCCCGATCGCAAGGTGATCGCGCTGCAGGCGGACGGCTCGTTCATGTATACCGTTCAGGCGTTGTGGACGCAGGCGCGTGAGGGCCTCGACATCACCACCATCGTGTTCGCGAACCGCTCCTACGCCATCCTCCGCCACGAGCTCGCCAACGTCGGCGCCGCAAACGTCGGCCGTAAGGCGCTCGACATGCTCGACCTTGGCCGCCCCGACATCGACTGGGTTTCCCTCGCTCGTGGCATGGGCGTCCCCGGCGTCCGTGCCGAAACGATGGAGGACGTGAACCGCGGGCTGGAAAGAGGCCTCAATACGCCCGGGCCGTTCCTCATCGAAGCGGTGATGTGATCTCGGTGTCAAGACCCGGTACGGCAACGACCATTCTGGCCGAAGCATCAATCGCGCCGCAGAAGCCGCGTGGCGATGGGATACAGCCCCTCTTCCCCAAGCACCCAGACGAAAAGGCCGTCGTCGTCGAAGTAGGGGAGGAACGCGTCATCGAGGACGTTGAGGCCGCCGGTGTAGGCGCCGAAGGCGGGCAGGATGAGGCGCAGACCATTGGCGACGAAGCAGGGGCGTCGCAGCGAGGTGCCATGGATCGACAGGCGCGCCGCCGGGTGCATGTGGCCGGCGATCTCGTGCGTGATCCGGCCAAGGCGCGGCTCATGGCGGAGCGTGACGCCACCGAGCACCAGCTCATCCACGCGCTCGCCACCGAAAATGTCCGGGATGATCGGATCATGGTTGCCGGTGACCCAGATCCAGCGCCGATCCTCCTGAATGATCTTGAGGATCTGGAGGTCGTCAGCGCTGATCCTGTCGGCCGCATCGCAGTCGTGAAAGCTGTCACCCAGAGCCACCACGGTATCCGCCTCGAGCCGATCGATGACCTGCGCGAGCCGCAGCAGTGACTGGCGTGTATCGTAGGGCGGCAGCATCAGGCCGCGGCTGGCGTAGGCGGAGCCCTTCTCGAAATGGAGGTCGGCGACGATCAGCGTCTTTTCTGCCGGCCAATAGAGGGCACCGGACTGATCGGCGAGGAATGTCTTGCCGCAGATCGAGATCGGCTGTGTCAGAAATTCATCGAGAGCGAAGCGCTCCGGCTTCAGTCCCAGCATCATGTCCCTTCCCCGACCGCTTCGGCGATGAGCTCGTCGGCCGCGTCCCGCAGCAGACCCTCGCGCGCGGCGCCATGGATCGGCTCGCGACCGATTTCCAACAGAATCGGCACGGCCAGGGGCGACACGCCTTGCAGTGATTGGTGAATGATTCGTCCTTTTGTGCGGCGGAGAAAATCGCCAAGGCGGGAGATGTCAAGCAGTCCCGTCGCTGCATCGGCCCACGCCGCTTCGAGCAAGACATGGCCGGGATCGTGCTGGCGCAGCACATCGTAAATCAGGTCGGATGAGATCGTGAGCTGGCGCCCCGTCTTCTCGCGGCCTGGATGGCGGCGCTCGATCAGTCCCGCGATGATCGCGCAGACGCGGAACGTCCGCTTCATCAGGTTCGATTCGGCGAGCCAGGCTTCCAGATCATCGCCCAGCATGTCCTCATCGAACAGGCGCGACAGATCGAGCGCGCCATGTTCGATCATCCCGGACAGGTCGGCGGCGGTCCAGACCGCAAGGCCGTAGTCGTTCGCCACGAACCCGAGCGGCAGGGCGCGGGCGCGCTCCAATCGGCGCGTCAGCAACATGCCCAGCGTCTGATGCGCGAGGCGGCCCTCGAACGAGTAGATGACGAGGTGATGGCGCTTGCCGTGAGGAAAGGTCTCGACCAGCACCTCGTTGGCGGCCGGAATGATCGAGCGGCGTTGCTGGATTTCGAGCCACTCGGCAACGGGCTCCGGCAGATGCGACCACTGGCCGGGATCGGCCAGCATGGTCCGCACCCGTGAGGCAAGATGCGTGGACAGCGGGAACTTCCCGCCGGGATAGCTCGGGATCTTGGGCTCGCTGTCCCAGGAGCGCGTGACGAACACGTCCGTCTCGCGCAGGCCTTCGAAGCGGACGATCTCGCCGCCGAATACGAACGTATCGCCGACCTGCAACTCGGCGATGAACATCTCGTCGATCTCGCCGAGCACACGCCCGCCCGCCGCGCGCGCAGCATGCCCCGGCGCCGGCGCGCTTTTGCGACGGACGAGCCGCACCTTCAACATCGGCGCATCGACGATCGTGCCGGCATTCATGCGGTACTGCTGGGCAACGCGCGGGTGAGTAATGCGGAGGCGACCATCGCCTGTGGGCCGGAGGCGCGCAAAGCGCTCATAGGAACGCAGCGAGTAACCGCCGGTCGCGACGAATTCGACGACGCGGTCGAAATCCCGCCGGCTGAGGCTCGCGTAGGGCTGCGCCGAGACGACCTCTGCGTAAAGCTTGTCGGGGTGGAACGGCCCCGCGGCCGCCGTGCCCAGCACGTGCTGTGCGAGCACATCGAGCGCGCCGGTTCGCGAGAGCACGATGTCCTGCACGCCGCCCAGAGCGGCTTCGAGTGCTGCGCGGCACTCGAGCACCTCGAAGCGGTTCGACGGCACGAGCAGCGCTTTCGACGGCTCGTCCAGCCGGTGATTGGCGCGGCCGATGCGCTGGATGAGGCGGCTCGCGCCCTTGGGCGCACCGACATTGATGACGAGGTCGACGTCTCCCCAATCGATGCCGAGATCGAGCGTCGAGGTCGCCACGACGGCGCGTAATCGGCCCGCCGCCATGGCCGCCTCCACCTTGCGCCGCTGGTTGGCATCGAGCGAGCCGTGATGGAGGGCGATCGGCAAATTGTCGTCGTTGATCCGCCACAGCTCGTGGAACAGCAGCTCCGCCTGGAAACGCGTGTTGACGAACAGTAGCGAAAGCCGGTGCGCGCTGATGGCCGCATAGATGTCGTGCAGGGCATAGAGCGTGGTGTGCCCGGCCCAGGGCAGTGGGTTCTCGCTTTCGAGCAAGCTGATGTCCGGCTTCGCTCCGCCGCCAGTGACGACGAGATCGGCAAGGTGGGTCGCCCGCTTCGGTTCGTGCTGCGGCTGCAGAAAGGCCCGAAGCTCCGATGGCCGGGCCACTGTTGCCGAAAGACCGATGCGTATGGCATCCGGCGCGATCGTGCCGAGCCGCGCCAGATCGAGGGCCAGCAGGTCGCCGCGCTTCGACGCCACGAGCGCATGCAATTCGTCGAGTACGATGGTGCGCAGGTCTGCAAACAGGTGCGCCGCATCAGAATGGCTGAGCAACAAGGCCAACTGCTCAGGTGTCGTCAGCAGCATGTCGGGCGGGCGCACGCGCTGGCGCTGCCGCTTGCCGACCGAGGTATCCGCGGTCCGCGTCTCGATGCTTACCGGGAGCCGCATCTCCTCGACCGGGGTCAGCAGGTTCCGCGCCACGTCGACGGCCAGAGCCTTCAGCGGCGAGATGTAGAGCGTGTGCAGGCCGGCGCCGCGCCGAGACTGCCCGCCCGAGGACAACTCGACGAGACTGGGCAAGAAGCCCGCCAGTGTCTTGCCCGCTCCGGTGGGCGCGATGAGGAGTGTCGAGCGCCGCTCGCGGGCTTTCTCGAGCAAGGCCCGCTGGTGGGGCCTGATCGACCATCCCCGCGAGGCAAACCAGCCGGCGAACGGCTCCGGCAGCAGCGGCTCTGCTGTCCGGTGTGCTTTGTATCTGGCGGTTAGCCGTTTTCGGATCATCTGGTTCGCGCCAATATGATAGGGCAGGCGCGTCCGTTGCTCGCAGGTTCTGTCGTGGCGCGATCTATGCTAGAGGCTCGGCTCGGGCAAAGAGAAGCGCCTTTCCCTGCGGCGCGACCGCTCAGCACGAGGCTGGAGAAAATGCAACGAGATCAGTTCTTTGGCGGCAATCCCGTCGGCGTTCTCATCCGCCTGGCGCTGCTCTCGATCGTCGTCGGCGTGGTCATGTCGGCGCTCGGCATCACGCCAGCCAACGTCTTCTACCATCTCGATCTCCTCGTACGCCGGATCTACGACATGGGCTTCGGCTCGATCGAGTGGCTTTTGCAGCACTTCCTGATCGGCGCGGTCATCGTGTTCCCGATCTGGCTCATTGCGCGGCTCATCGGCATGACGCGCCGCTCCGGCAAGGAGTCCTGAGCGGGCTCATCGGTCCTCGGACATGCAGCTTCAGAACCCGGACGAGCGCCAGCGCATCACCGCTCGGCCTGTCGGCCATCGCGACGTGGTGGCAATCGCGCTGCCGATCATGCTGTCGAACGCGACGGTTCCGCTCATCGGCTTTGCCGATACGGTTGTCGTAGGGCAGCTTGGCCAGGCGCACCTCATCGGTGCCGTCGCGGTGGGTGCGACGATCTTCAACTTCCTCTACTGGGGCTTCGGCTTCCTGCGTATGGGGACGACGGGCCTGACGGCGCAGGCTCTCGGCGCACAGAACGGCCCGGAGGTGGCCGCCAACCTGCATCGGGCGCTGCTCATAGCGCTGGGTGCCGGCCTCGCGATGATCGTGGCGCAAAGCCTGATCGCGTGGGGCGCCTTCCAGATCATGGGTGCGTCGGCTGCCGTGGAGGCTGCTGCGCGGACCTACTTCGAGATCCGCATTTGGGCGGCCCCGGCCGGGCTCATCAACTTCGCGCTGCTCGGGTGGTTCATCGGCCTGGGCCGCGCCGGCCTGGCGTTCGCCATCCAGATTGTCCTCAATATCCTGAATGTGCTGCTGGCCGTTCTCTTTGTGATCGGGCTGGAGCTCGGCATTCCGGGGGTCGGCGCGGCAGCTCTGCTTGCCGAGTGGTCGGCCGCGATCCTCGGCCTCGTCCTGGCGCGGGCGGACTTGGTGCGGCGAGGTGCCAGTGCGCCGCTGGCACAGGTCCTCGACCCTGCCCGCATGAAGCGGACGTTTCAGGTCAACAGCGACATCATGATCCGGACACTGTGCGCACTGACGGCGTTCGTTTTCTTCATGGCGCAAAGTGCGCGGGCCGGGGATCTGGTTCTGGCAGCTAATGCCGTTCTGAACTCGATCAGCATGGTGGCGGTCTACCTGCTGGACGGGTTCGCCTTCGCTGCCGAAAGCCTCGTTGGCCGTTCCATCGGCGCGCGTGTGCAGTCGCGCTTTCGCGAGGCCGTAGTGGTCTCCACGATCTGGGCCGGTGCGACGGGTGTGCTGCTGTCGCTCGGGATCTGGCTCTCGGGTCCGCTCATCATCGAATTCATGACCACGAGCGCCGACGTGCGCTCCGTGTCACACGAGTACCTGATCTGGGCGGCCCTGATGCCGATCATCGGCGTCTGGTGTTTCCAGCTCGACGGGATTTTCATCGGAGCAACACGCACTGCCGACATGCGCAACATGATGATCCTGAGCGTCATGATCTTCTTTGCAGTCTGGTCGGTGCTGCAGCCGCTTTACGGCAATCACGGGCTCTGGATGTCACTCCTGGCTTTCAATGTCGTGCGGGCGCTGACGCTGCTTGCGCGCCTCCCGGCTCTCGAGCGCGCTTCCTTCCCGCGCTCGGCAGATGCCTGATGCCTGTCACGTCTCGAGTGGCCTGCTGGCCCATTCCTCAGCCTTGCAGCCGACGAGATCCGTGATGGACGAAGCGGTGGCGCAGTCCACCGCCGAGGCCAGCTGTTCCTTGATCTTCTCGACGAGGCCCGGCCCCTCGTAGACCAGACCCGTATAGAGCTGAATGAGGCTCGCCCCGGCTTCTATTTTGGCCAAGGCCGTTTCAGGACTGTCGATGCCGCCGATCCCGATGAGCGGCACGCGACCCTCCGTCAGCCGATAGACCCGCGCCAGCATCGCGGTCGAGCGCGCGAACAGCGGCCGTCCCGAGAGGCCACCCGCCTGCTGCGCCAACGTCGTGGTGGTCAACCCCGGTCGCGTGAGCGTGGTGTTCGAAACGGCAATGCCGTCGACTCCATGCGCAAGCAGGCGCTCGGTGATCGCCGGCAGGTCCGCCTCGGTAATGTCCGGAGCGAGCTTGACCACGATCGGCACGCGGGGCGCACCCGCATCGACGCGCTGCTCGCGCGCCGCCATAACGCGCCCGAGCAGCTCGTCGAGTGCGGCCGGAGCCTGCAGATCGCGCAGTCCCGGCGTATTCGGGGATGAGATATTGACCGTGAAGTAGCTTGCGACGCCGTAGAACGACTCGATCCCGAGAACGTAGTCGGCCGTGCGGTCGGCAGTCTCCTTGTTGGCCCCGATGTTGACTCCGACAACTCCGAGTCTGGGCCGCTGTTGAAGGCGCCGCAGCGCCGCCTCGTGTCCGCAGTTGTTGAAGCCGAGCCGGTTGATGATGGCCCGGTGCCCGATGAGCCGAAACACGCGCGGGCGCGGATTTCCCGGCTGCGGCCGCGGCGTCACAGTGCCGATTTCTGCAAACCCGAAGCCCATCCGCAGGATGGCATTCGGCACACGGGCGTCCTTGTCGAAGCCCGCGGCAATGCCGATGGGATTGGGGATCTGCAAACCCCAGAGCTTGACGGACAGCCGCGGATCGTCGGGGCTGGTCGCCCGCGGATAAACGCCAGCCTCCATCGATCGCAGCGTGACCTCGTGCGCCTGCTCCGGGTCGAGAGCGAACAGCAATGGCCGCGCAAGCTCGAGTGTCGTTCGGAGCATCAACGGACCTCCTCGGGAATGACGGGCACGCCATCCGCACCAAGCGGTAGCGGCTTCGACCACAACGCTGCGCTTGTCGGCAGTGGACCGTAGAAGTGTGGAAAGAGGTCGCCACCGCGTGATGGCTCCCACTTCAGGGCCGACCCGAGTCTCTCAGAGTCGAGCGCCACAAGAACAAGTTCGTCGATACCGCGGAAATGGCGGGCCGCCGTACCTGCGACCTGATGGATAGCCGAAAGGTGGATGAACCCATCGCGGAGATCGTCCTGCGAGCCCGCATACTGCCCGGCGCGGCGCGCTTCCTCCCAATGTGTGCGCGTGAGGATCTTGTAGACAGGGTTTAGCTCAACATCGCTGGCGCGATTGTTCACTATTGAACTCCTATTCCGGCGTTTGTGACTGCAGGACTGAACAGCTGCAGTTCTGGTGCGCAAAACTTATGAACAAGCGCCAATCTTCACCTGTGGCCAACTGTTCGACTTGTTGCGCGGGTGATAACCTGTTGCTCGGATCACATTGCCGGGCGTGCCACCTCCGCCCCCAACACAAGTAACAGATGTTCCCAGGACTCTTCACTGCGCCCCTTCGCATCATCGAGCTGTTTTCCGACCCCTTCCGCTTCTCGGTTCCCTCCTATCAGCGCCGCTATTCCTGGACGGTAAAGGAAGCGGGGCAGCTCCTCGACGACATCCTGGTCGCACTCGGAGAGGAGGAGGAGCCGGCCGACCCGGATTACTTCCTCGGTGCGATTCTGCTGACAGACGCCGGCAGTCAGGCCGACTGGCGGCGCGGCCGGCCCCGGTTTCCGCGAACCCTCGCGATCGTCGATGGACAACAGCGGCTCATTACGCTGACGATTCTCCTCGCTGTCCTGCGGGATATCAGCGCGGAGGACGGGGCCGGTGGCTATCCTGGCCTCGAAGGGCTGATCAGAGTTGGAGCGTCTGCGCACGGCGGTCAGAGCTATCGGCTGCAGCTCCGCGGTGCGGATCATGATTTTCTCGCCGCGCGTGTGCTGGAGGCAGGTGCCACACGCACATCCCCGACCACCGACGAGCTGGAGCCGAGCGCGGAGGCAATCCTCGAAGTTCGCGACCACTTCCTGGCCGAGCTGCAGGGTTTGTCGCCGGCGGAGCGCCGCAGGTTCATAGGCTTTCTCTTGGAGCAATGTCACGCGGTGGTCATCGTCACCAATGACATCGACCATGGCCACCGGATGTTCTCCGTGCTCAATGACCGCGGCCGGCCGCTCGCACGCAAGGACATCATCAAGGCCGAGATTCTCGGCAGCATTTCTCCGGAGCGGACCGAGAGGATGCTGGCGGAATGGGCAGCGGCCGAAACGCGCCTCGGCGACGAATTCGATGCCTTCTTCAGTCACTTGCGCGTGATCGAGGGGAAGGGGCGCCTGCCGATCATCGCGGGCATCCGAGCCGTGCGGCAGCAGGCCGGAGGCAGCGAGGCGTTCATGGCGAACGTGCTGACGCCTTACTCGCAGGCCTTCGATCTGATCTGCCGCGCCTCGCATCACGGCGCGCCCGAGTCGGCCGAGATCGAGCGCCGGCTGCGCTACCTCAACTGGCTGGGCAGCTCGGAGTGGGTGCCGTCCACGATGAAATGGCTGAGCTTGCACGGTCACGCACCTGCCGAAATGCTTCGCTTTCTCGAGCTGATCGAGCCGTTTGCTTATGCACTGCGCCTGCTGTGCATCGGGGTCGGCAAGCGCACGACGCGGTTCTCAGGCGTCCTTGACGCCATCGCCGACGGTACGCTCTTTGACCCGGATCGGTCCCCGTGCATGCTGACGCGCGACGAGGAGCGGCACGTCACCTACAACTTGCGGAATCTGCACGAGCGCCATCCACAGACGTGCAAGCTTGTTCTGCTGCGGCTCAATGACGAGATCGTCGGGGCGCCGCAGAATTTCGATCCTGCGGATTGGACGGTGGAGCACATCCTGCCGCAGAGCCCGGGTCGCAACGGCCAGTGGCGCGACTGGTTTCCGGACAACGAAGAGCGCGAGCTGCTGACACAGTCGCTCGGCAACCTCGTTCTCGTCCGCCGGACGCAGAACGACAAGGCCAGCAATCAGGACTTCAATCGCAAAAAGGCGATCTACTTCCGGCACGCGCAAGGTGAGATGCCGGCCATCACGCGTGAAATAGAAGCGCCGGAGTCGTGGACCCCGGCTCATATCCGCGAACGCGAGAGCCGCTTCCTCACCATCCTGGCCAGCATCTGGCGGCTTGACCTTTCAGCGATACAGGCCCGGAACGGCGAGGTCATCAGCATGGTGCGCCGCCGCAGGCGGGCGGGTTGAGCGAGCGGTCGGTTCATTTCAATATGAGGTAGACCAACTGTGCCTTCCCGTATCTCTGGATTGAGATATCCTGCAGACCGCCGTTCCGGGGAGGCAGTCAGATGGTAATCGTATTGGTTCTTGTCGGCGCACTTGAGGTCATTGGCGGTCTCTCTGTTTTCTCATCTTCCCAAAGCGCCATTCACGAGATACTTGGAATTTTGATGATCGGCTTCGGCTTTTTGTCGATCGGCCTTGCGGCTATTCTTCACGAACTAAGAAAAGCTCGCTCCATCAGAAGCACGGATCAGGGCTGAATTTCACTGCTACCCTGATCACGGCCCTCTTGGCACAAAGACCGCAGGACATCATGGATCACTTGGGCACCGCTCGTCAGATAAGATTTACACCTGTGCGGGCCCTGCAAGGTCACCCGCCAGCGCCTTGCGGATCAGCGCTCGCGTTTCCTCGATCCCATAGAGTTCGATGAACGAGCCGAACCGCGGACCTTGCGATTTGCCGAGCAGGACCTCGTAGATCGCGCGGAACCAGTCACGAAGCTTATCGGCGAAGCCGTTCGACTTGCCGACCTCGTAGACGATGTTCTGCAGGTCCTCGGCCGAGGCGTCTGGTGCGGCCTTGCCAAGCTCCCGTTCCAAAGCTTCGAGGGCATGGCGCTCCGTCTCGTCCGGTAGCCGGAACTTCTTGGTCGGACGCACGAAGTCGCGGTAATAGGCCACGGCATATCCGGCAAGCTGGTCCAGCATCGGATATTCTTCGGGCGTTGCATCCGGCGCATGCCGGCGAATGAAGCCCCACAGCACGGACTTGTCCTCGGCGTTCGACGCTGCAACGAGGTTGAGCAGCAGGCCGTAGCTGATGGGCAGCTCGGCCTCGGGCGGCTCGGCGCCGTGAATGTGCCAGGTCGGATTGTCGAGCTTTTCCTTCGCGCCTTGCCCGGGATAGGCGGCGAGAAGCTGCAGGTACTCGTCCACAGCGCGCGGGATCACATCGAAATAGAGCCGCTTTGCCGACTTGGGCTTCTGGAACATGAAGAGTGACAGGCTTTCCGGGGTCGCGTAGGTCAGCCACTCGTCGATTGTGAGGCCGTTGCCGATGGACTTCGAGATCTTCTGTCCCTTCTCGTCGAGGAACAGCTCGTAGATGAAGCCCTCCGGCGGCGTTGCACCGAGCGCGCGGCAGATTTTCGAGGACAGCGTCACCGAGTCGATGAGATCCTTGCCGGCCATCTCGTAGTCGACGCCGAGCGCCGTCCACCTGAGTGCCCAGTCCGCCTTCCACTGGCACTTGACGCGGCCCCCCGTCACCGGCGTCTCGACCGTCTCGCCGGTTTCAGGGTCCGCATAGACGATCGTGCCCTTGTCCGGATGCCGCTCGAGGGTCGGGACCTGCAGGACGCGACCCGTGCGGGTGGAGATCGGCAGGAAGGGCGAGTAGGTGGCGCGCCGCTCCGGCCCGAGCGTCGGAAGAATGATCTCCTTCACCTTGTCGTAGACCTCGAGCATCTTGATGAGCGTCGCATCGAACCGGCCCGACCGGTAGCATGCCGTCGCCGAGAAAAACTCGTATTCGAACCCGAAACGGTCGAGGAAGTCGCGCAGCATGGCGTTGTTGTGGTGTGCGAAGCTTTCGAATTTGCCGAACGGGTCGGGCACGCTGGTCAGCGGCTTGTTCAGATGCTCATGCAGCATCTCCTTGTTCGGTACGTTGTCCGGCACCTTGCGCATGCCGTCCATGTCGTCCGAGAAGCAGATGAGCCGCGTCGGCCATTTGCCATCGGTCAGCACGTGAAAGGCGTGACGCACCATGCTCGTGCGCGCCACCTCACCGAAAGTCCCGATGTGCGGAAGCCCCGATGGGCCATAGCCGGTCTCGAAGATCACCGCTTTCTCAGGTCCGATCTTCAGTCGCTCCAGACGCTGAATGAGCCGCCGCGCCTCCTCGAATGGCCAGGCACGCGACTGAGTGACGGCTTCTCTAAATGCGGAATCGATCATTTTCATCATCTTCCGGGGGGAACAGGCGACAATCGCCAGCATTCAATTCGCATTGCGGCGCAACCTAGGTGGGGCGGTCTGGAGCGTCAATCGCAACGGTCGCATTCTCGCACGGTGGACGTGTGATACATGAGCCCATGACCTGCATCCGACAAAAGAAGAGGGACACATGTCTGCTCGCCTGACACCGCAAGAGGCGCTCATCTATGCCATGATCACCGTTTCAGCGGTCGATCGCGTCATGACTGATGATGAGCTGTCGCGGATCGGCTCAATCGTTCAGCAACTGCCGGCGTTTCAGGGCTATGATCGCAACTGGCTCGTCCGGAAGGCGGAAGACTGCGGCGCGGTCCTCACCGAGGCCGGCGGGCTCGACGAGGTGCTCGACATGATTGCCGAAGTTCTGCCGCAGCGGCTGCGCGAGACCGCTTACGTTCTTGCTGCAGAGGTGGCCGCGTCGGATCTCAAGGTGCCAGTCGAGGAGGTACGCTTCCTGGAGATGCTGGCCGAGAAGCTGCATATCGACGCCCTCACCTGCGCTGCTCTCGAGCGCGCTGCCAAGGCGCGGCACCAGAGAGTATAAAAAGGACATGCCGGTTACACGTGACCGGAAATATCTGATGCTCACCAACCATTGGCATGCTGGATAGCGGCTTGCCTCGTTCCGGTTTTCGCGCGATCGTCACGGAATGCGACAAATGATTGGGAGCGAAGCGATGCGTTCGGCGTGGATGGGGCTACTCTCGGCAGCCCTGTGCTTAGGAGCAGGGGCGGCAAGTGCGCAGATCTCCGGTGATGCCGTCAAGATCGGCGTGCTGAATGACCAGTCCGGACTGTATTCCGATTTCGGAGGCGCCGGGTCTGTTCTTGCGGCGAGGATGGCGGTTGAGGACTTCGGCGGAAAGGTGCTCGATAAACCGATCGAGGTCCTGTCCGCCGACCACCAGAACAAGGTCGACATCGCCTCCAACATCGCCAGGCAATGGATGGACGTCGAGGGCGTCGATGCGTTTGCAGATCTGACGAACTCGGCGGTCGCGCTCGCCGTCCAGAACCTAACGAAGGAGCGCGGCAAGGTTGCCATGTTTTCCGGTCCGGCAACGACGCGTCTGACTAACGAGGACTGCTCGCCAACCGGCTTCCACTGGACCTTCGATACCTACTCCCAGGCTATCGGGAGTGCCCGCGCGGTGCTGCAGGAGGGCGGCAAGGAGTGGTTCCTACTGGTCGCCGACTATGCCTTCGGGCATCAGATGGCCGCCGACTTGACGCAGGAGGTTACCGCTGGCGGCGGCAAGGTTCTCGGTGAGGTG
>JAEVZQ010000433.1 GCA_023392135.1 Pseudomonadota bacterium
GGCACGTCGTATCTCGAGCTGCACCGGGTATTCCGCCAGAATGATCAGGATCTGGTCGGCGTGCTCGATCGCGTTCGCCAAGGAGATGTTGGGCCGGACGATCTGGAGCTGCTCAACAGCCGCGACAGCCCGATCAGAACTCTCGCTGAAGGTGATCCGTTCGTCATCCTGACACCGACGAACGCCGCCGCCAATCGCATCAACACGGCATATCTGGAAGCGCTCCCCGGCCGGGCTTACGCCTATGAAGCCGGAGTTACGGGCGACTTCAGCGACAGTGCCCAGCCCACCGACAGCACACTCGTGCTCAAGGAGGGCGCCAAGGTGATCCTGCTGCGCAACGACCCCGACCGGCGCTGGGTCAACGGCACGATCGCACGCATCAGCCGCCTCGAAGAAAAGCAGGTCTGGGTCGAGATCGACGGCAAGGAATACGAGGTCGAGCCGGTTGCCTGGGAGAACCGGCGCTACGCTTACGATCAGGCGGCACAGAAGGTCGTCGAGACCGTCGCGGGCACATTCAAGCAGTACCCTGTGCGGCTCGCCTGGGCGCTGACCATCCACAAGAGCCAAGGGCTGACGCTCGACCGGGTCTACATCGACCTCGGCCGCGGCACCTTCGCCCACGGGCAGGCTTACGTTGCGATTTCGCGATGCCGATCGCTTGCGGGACTGGCTTTTGCGAGGCCGCTGCGGCCGCAGGACGTGCTGTTCGACCCTGCGGCCATGGGCTATCGCGATATGTTCCCGGCACTGAGCGCCTAGCTCTAAGATCTAAAGTCTGCATGCGACAACTTGCCCACATGCCGCATCGCACAATACTTGTTGCATCGCACAATAAGATGGTCTAAGTACTGATCATCGGATTTGGCGGATTTGCCCCCCAGCTCCGCAGCACAGCCCCGAGCATTCGGAATCCTTCAAGGAGTAGCTCAATGAACGAGCAGTTCACCCGTCAGGCCCAAGAGATGTTCAGCGCCGCCAAAGATGCCCGCATTCCCGAGAATGTGCAGGCCTTCGCCGAGGAGAGCGTGGCGAAAACCCGCGACCTCTATCAGAAGTTGAATTCTGCCGCGAAGGACAACGTGAAGGCCGTCGAGGAGGTCATGATGACCGCTCAGTCCGGCGCCCGCGCGCTGAGTGAGAAGGTGCTGACCAACGCAGCCGCCGCTACGGATGCCGCTTTCGAGGCTGCCCAGGCCATTGCCCGCGCGCGCACGATCCCCGAGGCCGCTCGCTTGCAGGCAGACTTCATCCAGCAGCAGTTCGCGACCGCCAGCATCCAGACGAAAGAGCTGTTCGAGCTTTCGACTAAGATGGCGCAGCAGACATTCGCGTCCATGAACTCGGCGGCCAGGCGCTCTTACCCGAACGGAAAGTCTGAGTCCTGAACGGCTCCTGCCGGCTCCCCCCCCGGAACTCCCGCAAGGCCCGAAGCAAACTTCGGGCCTTTGCTTTAAATTCCACAACCGGGAGATGTGACTTGTGAACGCGGGGGAACGATTCGGTCAAATGAGCGTTGCATCTTGTTGGGCTCCGCGCTTTATACTGGACCTATGTTGGGGTCCAGCGCACACGTGCGAGTCAGACGCGGCAAGTCGGCCGATGCAGAGAGGCTGGCCGAAGTTTTTCGCGAGTCCTGGCAGCTTGCCTATCGCGGTATCATCCCACATCTTCATTTGGAAAGCATGATCCGTCGCCGCGGCTCCGATTGGTGGGCGAGCGCCATGCGTTCCGGCGACAGTGTCTACGTGCTCGAGGTCGGCGGGGAGATCGCCGGTTACGCCACCTGGGGCTCGGCACGCAGCCGCGGACCGTATCAGGGTGAGATCTACGAGCTTTACCTCGCGCCGGTCTACCAGGGCCTCGGCTTTGGCGAGTTGCTGTTCGAAACCTGCCGGCACGCGATGGACCAGCGGCGCATCAAAGGCCTGCTCTGCTGGGCGCTGTCTGAAAATACCCCAGCGATCAATTTCTATTGGCGCCGCGGCGGGCGCCCCATCGCCAAGGCGTTCGACCGCATCGGCGGCGCCAAGCTGGAGAAGATCGCGTTCGCCTGGAGCTGATCTGATCCAGCGCCCGCGCGGTAGATTTTCAGGCACCCTTTGTCGGCTTCGCGGCAGACCAGTGATCCGGGCTGGGCCGAAGCTGGGCGGTCAACAGCTCGGCTTGAACGACCAACCCTTCCGCCCGGAACTCGACCGTGCTGGCCTCGGCGATGCCCTCCAGCAGCTCGTCGATGAGAAAAGATCCATAGCCCCTGTGCGTTGGGGATGCGACGGGCGGGCCGCCGTGCTCCTCCCATCGGAACCTCAGGACCTCCCTATGCTCCCGCCAGCCGAGGCGGCCTTCGACTTTGATCCTGCCACTCGGGACCGAGAGCGCGCCATATTTGATGGCGTTGGTGGTGAGCTCGTGGACGACGAGGCTCATGTTTTGTGCCGCGCTTGGCTTGAGAACGAGTTCCTCGATCTCCATCGAGGCCTGATCCGCGTGCGCTGCCAGTTCGATCCCGATGATCTCCGCCAAGCGCACACCGGACCACTCGTTCTCCGTCAGCAGTGCATGCGAGCGGGCCAGTGCGGCAATGCGCTCGTCGAACTCGCCACGCGCTACATCCATCGGGCGATCTCCCTGGAAGGTCACGGCCGCAATGGCTTGCACGATCGCTAGGAGATTCTTGCCCCGATGCGCGATCTCCGCCAGCAGAAGATCTCGCCGGGCCTCGGCGAGCTTCTGCTCCGTAACGTCCATCAGCATGCCGTAGACGACCCGCGGATTTCCCTCGCTATCGACCTCGGTCTGACCATCGAGCTCCAGCCACTGGGATTTGCCGGATTGCGCGAAGTAGCGCAGCGTCATCCGGAATGGCTTCCGCTCCCGCGCGCTTGCGATC
Source organism: Pseudomonadota bacterium (assembly GCA_023392135.1). GTDB lineage: Bacteria > Pseudomonadota > Alphaproteobacteria > Rhizobiales > Hyphomicrobiaceae > ZC4RG25. Next base: position 2,897 of record JAEVZQ010000433.1, read on the forward strand.
ACCTCCTGCCGAAAGGCTTCGATGTCCTGCGGATCGATCCGCGACAGAAGCTGGTCTATGGTCGTGACGGATCTGGTGAAAGCCGCCAGTGACTGTCCCCCGCTGGTGACCGAAACCGTATTCGTTTTGCAATCCCATTTCATGGCGACCATGTTGGCCGCCTTGAGTGCTGACCGCAGGTTGCGCTCGAACTCCTTCCGTTCCGAATCGTCGCGAAAAATGCCCGTAAAGAACTGGCGGCCATTCAGCGCAAACTCGCCCTTGGCAAGGCGCAGCGGAATTGTCGCGCCGTTTTTTCGGCGTCCGATGATCTGCCGGCCTGCACTTGAAAGCGTCATCGCCTCGGAGGGCGCCCGATCCGTACCGAAGTTATCCCGCACCAGATCCTGCCTTGCAAAAAGGACATTCACGCTCTTTCCGATCAATTCATCTTCGGTGTAGCCAAACAACGCCTCGGTGGCAGGGTTCAGGTCCACGATGTTTTCTGACTCGTCCATTGTGATGATGGCTGCGACAGCCGAATTCAGAATTGCCTTCAACCGCGCAGCATCGGCATCGACGAGCGTAGCCTCGCAGCTGCGGCCCTCATGAGGGAAGTTGATCGTCTCGCACGCCAGGCTTTCCATCTGCACTCCGCTTCATTGCGTCTACGCGGTTTCTCGCTAATGCGCAGTCGCGGGAAAAGCGCGGCATTGCTCTTGCAGGAACAGCGCATGACTGACAGTCGCTTTCACAGCCTGCTCGACGTACGGCTTCGTGATGAGGAAAATGGGCTCAGGCCTCTTTCCGGTCAGCAGACGCTCCGGGTAGGCCGTTATGAATATCACCGGCACGTCGAAGTGATCCTGAATCTGATCTACGGCGTCGATACCGGAGCTGCCATCCGCGAGCTGCACGTCCGACAGGATCAGCTCAGGCTTGCCCATCAGACTTTTCCTGACCGCCTGTTCGCGGGTCGGCGCCGTACCGATGACCTCATGGCCGAGCTGTTTCACCTGTAGTTTCAGGTGAGCTGCAATCAATGGCTCGTCCTCGATGATGAGCGTGCGGGCGCCGGCCTGCTGCGGAAGCTTCGCCTGAACGTCCTCGATCATCCGGGTGACGTCTGTCGTCGTTATGTTCAGCACGTTCGAGGCTTGCGCAACGTCGAAACCCTCGACGGCAGTCAATAGATAGGCCTGCCGCTCCACCGGCGTTGGAATTTCCAAATCGCCGCCTGCGCCCGGCACCGACGAAATGATGTAGAGGAGCCTTCTGTAAAGCGCGGCCTTGGGAGTGACAC
>JAEVZQ010000007.1 GCA_023392135.1 Pseudomonadota bacterium
TAAAGTCTGTCTCGAAGACCGGCCGCTGTGTCGTCGTGCATGAGGCGACGCTGACCTCGGGCTTCGGCGCCGAGCTTGCCGCACTCGTGCAGCGCCATTGCTTCTATCACCTCGAAGCCCCGGTTATCCGCGTCACCGGCTGGGACACGCCCTATCCGCACGCGCAGGAGTGGGACTATTTTCCTGGCCCTGCGAGGGTTGGGCGAGCCTTGGTCGAGACGATGGAGGCGTGAGGCATGTCGCTCCTTGCCGAAAACAGCATCTATACTCCGCACACGTGGTCCGCGGTCTTATGTGGATATGACGCCGATTCGCGGACGGGTGGCCGCAGCGCTGACGACCCCCTCCCCCTTGTGGGGAGGGAGACTGCGGCGCCGCGATCGACTCTCCTGGAAATGCGCCAACCGGAGCAGCTCCATGACTGAGCACGTGATCAAGCTGCCCGACGTCGGCGAGGGGGTGGCCGAGGCCGAGTTGGTCGAGTGGCATGTCAAGGTCGGCGACCTCGTGCGCGAGGACAGCGTGCTCGCCGCCGTGATGACCGACAAAGCGACGGTGGAGATCCCTTCGCCCGTGGATGGCGAGGTGATCTGGCTGGGCGCCGACATCGGACAGTCGGTGCCCGTCGGCTCGCCGCTCGTCCGCATCAACGTCGGATCGACAGCCTCGTCCGGTCCGAAGTCTCCGATGGACGACGGCGAGGACGAGGCGCCGCTGGCAGACGGCATGGCAGAGGAGGGCGAGCGCGTTCCGCCCCCGCCACAGAAGGCGGCACCGACGCTGGCGGTGAAGGTGAGCGGGCAGACGAGCACGGGCGGCACGGCCGCACCGGCTGCGACGCGGAGATTAGAGAACGTTGCAATCGCCGAGACCAGCCCCGATGTCGGCGTGGGCGCCGGTGCTGGCACCAGCGCACGCCTCAGCGCTCGTACGAGCGGGGGGACCCGATCGGCCGCGATCACTGCGCAATCAGAGAGCCCAAGTCCGAAGGCCCGGAGTGCTTTGGAAAAACCGCTCGCTTCGCCGGCGGTGCGGCTTCGCGCCAAGGAAGGCGGCATCGACCTGCGGCAGGTGCCGGGCACCGGGCCCGCGGGACGCGTCACCCATGAGGACCTCGACGCCTTCCTCAGGCGCGGCCCCGCGCCCACCGCCCGGCCACATCTTGCTGCCAACCCATCAGTGGAGGAGATCAAGGTCGTCGGCCTGCGCCGCAGGATCGCCGAGAAGATGGCGCTGGCGTCGTCGCGAATCCCGCACATCACCTATGTCGAGGAGGTCGATGTGACGGCGCTGGAGGAGCTTCGCGACAAGCTCAACCGGGAGAAGCGGCCCGACCGCCCAAAACTCACTGTTCTGCCGTTCCTGATGCGGGCGATGGTGAAGGCCGTTCGCGAGCAGCCGATCGTGAACTCCCATTTCGACGACGAGGCCGGCGTGATCCACCGCTTCGGCGGCGTTCATATCGGCATCGCCACGCAGACGCCGTCCGGCCTGATGGTGCCGGTGGTGCGCCATGCCGAAGCCCGTGACCTGTTCGATTGTGCGTCCGAGCTGACCCGTCTGTCAGAAGCGGCGAAGGCCGGCAGCGCCACGCGCGAGGAACTCTCCGGCTCGACGATCACGATCACCTCGCTGGGAGCGCTCGGCGGCATCGCGACGACCCCGATCATCAATCATCCGGAGGTGGCGATCGTCGGCGTCAACAAAATCATGGTCCGGCCGATGTGGTATGGCTCGCAATTCGTGCCGCGGAAAATGATCAACCTTTCATCCTCCTTCGACCATCGCGTCGTCGACGGCTGGAACGCCGCCGTGTTCGTGCAGCGGATCAAGGCGCTGCTGGAGACGCCGGCAATGATATTCGTGGAGGATTAGGAGTGACCGTCAGCGCCGGTCGGCGTGGCCGAGATTCCGCTCGGGATCGATGACATCGCGCACGAGTTGCTTCAGCTTCGCTGCATCGGGAAAGCCGTCGTCGCGCTTCCTGTCCCAGACCAGGGTTTCGTTGCAGGTGATGGTGAAGATGCCGCCGGTGCCCGGCATGAGCGTCACCGCACCGAGGTCGGTTCCGAAGGTCGAGAGCAGTTCCTGCGCCATCCAGGCGGCACGCAGTAGCCAGTGGCACTGCGTGCAATAGGTGATCGTGACGGCCGACTTGGCCTGCCGATCGTTCATGCTCAGGCGGCGCTCAGCTTCGCCAGCGTCGCTTCGTCGACCTCGAAATTGGCGTAGACGTTCTGGACGTCATCGTCGTCCTCGAGATGGGCGACGAGCTTCATGATCGACTGGGCGCGCTCCTCGTCGACCGGAACGTTGGTCTGCGGCTTCCAGATGATCTTCACGCTTTCGGCCTCGCCGAGCGCGGCCTCGAGCGCCTTGGAGACTTCGCCGACATCCCCGAACGCACACTGGATGGTGTGCCCGTTCTCGTCGGACTGGACATCCTCGGCACCGGCCTCGATCGCAGCTTCCATCACCTTGTCGGCGTCGCCGGCCTCGGGCTTGTAGAAGATCTCGCCGACGCGGTCCCACAGGAAGGAGACCGACCCGGTTTCGCCGAGTGCACCGCCGGCCTTGGTGAAGGCGGCTCGGACATTGGAAGCGGTGCGGTTGCGGTTGTCGGTCAGGGCCTCGACGATGACCGCGATGCCGCCCGGGCCATAGCCCTCGTAGCGGACCTCGTCGTAGCTCTCGGTATCGCCGCCGATCGCCTTGTTGATCGCCCGCTGGATGTTGTCCTTGGGCATGGACTCGGCCTTGGCGTTCTGGATGGCGAGCCGCAGACGCGGGTTCATGTCGGGGTCGGGCACGCCGAGCTTGGCTGCGACGGTGATCTCGCGCGCCAGCTTGGAGAAGATTTTCGACCGCACCGCATCCTGGCGGCCCTTGCGGTGCATGATGT
>JAEVZQ010000010.1 GCA_023392135.1 Pseudomonadota bacterium
GCCTTGGGCAGCCTGGGAGATCTGGCTCGTTCCGTTTCAGATCACAGCTCAGGGCATAGCGGCTGCGGCCTATCTTGGTCTCGTAGTGACGATCGCGGGTCTCTTTTTGTGGCTGCATCTGCTGCGCACCATCCCGGCTGGGATTGCTGCGAGCGTTCAGTACCTTCAGCCGGTCGTAGGCGTCGCCGCTTCATCGGCGATGTTCGGCGACAAGATGGGAGCGCTCTTTGCTGCCGGCGTCATTCTTGTCCTGGGTGGCCTGGCTCTGACCGTGACCTCCCGCGGCAAGGCGGCGTGAGAGGCTCGGCAACATGCGATGGCCTTGGATCATTTCCGATGGCCCTTCCGCGGCCGCCGTTTTGGAGCGCGCTGCCCGTCCTGTCCAACCCCAACGCCATGAGAGATGGTCGAGACCACTCCCATCCGAAGCGTGGCCTCAAATAGGTAAAGGCCGAGCTTTGCCCGGCCTGCCATTCCTCAACCTGAAAATTGCCGCCGCAGCGGTCGCGTCGCTCAGCTTACCGCCCTGTTCGGAGAGGTCAGCTGCGGCGCGATCTCGGAGGGGTCCTTCACCTTGCGGGAGCGGCCATCGAAACTGGCGCCCTGGTCGATCGCCAGCGCCTGGCTGTGAATGTCGCCCTCGACCACGGCGCTCTCGTGCAGCACGACGCGCGAGCCCAGGATGGCGCCCTGCACCTTGCCGTAGACGTCCACCGCCTCGGCCGCGATCGTGCCGTTGATGACGGCCTCTTCGCCCACCGTCAGCTTCATGCTGTGCAGGTCGGCCTGGATGTTGCCGTTGACACGCAGCGAGCCCTGGCAGCGAATGGTGATCGCCTGACCCTCGATGGTGAGATCGTTACCGATCACGGATTCGTCGGCATCCTGGCCCGACGTGCCGGAAAAGCCATTGCTGCGCATCGGAGTCGGTGTCGGAGTGCCTGTTACCTGATGATCCATGGTCTTGATCTGAAGCGGGTCGACGTTGTGAGGCCTTGGCTCGGGTTTGCGCGTGAACACCATTACTCTGAACTCCCCTCGGACTAAGAATTCCGAGGTCGAACATCCGTCCAGGAGATGGTCGAATTGTGTCATTCGACCACGGATTTTTGACTCCGTTGGCGATTGGCCGCTGGCTCCGGTAATGGCGGTAGGTGACGAACGGAGCTGCATCCCCAGCGGGCATCAAACTCCTATTCGCCACCGCGCTCAAGCGCGCCCGACGAAGCTGTCCACCACCCGCTTGCGCCCAGCCTTGTCGAAGTCCACCGTCAGCTTGTTGCCGTCGACCTCCGCCACCTCGCCGTAGCCGAACTTCTGGTGGAACACCCGCTCGCCCACGTTGTAGGACGAGGGCTGCCCGGTGGAGGAGGCGACGAGCTCTCCCTCGATCATGGCCGGACCACGCTTCGCCTGATGACCCTGCTGCCAGCGCTGCTGCGCGCGTTGCCAGCCGGGTGTCTGATAGCTCGCCTGGAAGCTGGAGCCGGCGTCATCGAAGCGGCTGCGGCCGTAGGGGTTCGCCGTCCGGTCGAAGTGCGCGTAAGCCCCGCCGAACCGGCTCGGGGCCTCTACGACCTCGACATGCTGCGGCGGCAGCTCATCGACGAACCGCGACGGAACGGCTGCCTGATAGAGCCCGCGCATGCGGCGGTTCTGGGCGAACGAGACCTGCGCCCGCCGCTTGGCCCGCGTCAGGCCGACATAAGCGAGGCGCCGCTCCTCCTCCAGACCCGCCTGCCCGTTCTCGTCGAGCGAGCGCTGATGCGGAAACAGCCCCTCCTCCCAGCCGGGCAGGAAGACGACGTCGAACTCCAGTCCCTTGGCTGCATGCAAGGTCATCTGCGAAACACGATCGCCGCTGTCCGCCTGATCGGTATCCATGACGAGCGACACGTGCTCGAGAAAGCCGGCGAGAGACTCGAACTCGTGCATGAAGCGGATCAGCTCTTTCAGGTTCTCCAGCCGGGATTGCGCCTGGGGCGACTTGTCCTGCTGCCACATGGCCGTGTAGCCCGACTCGTCGAGGATCAGCTCGGCCAGCTCGGTGTGCTTCATCGAGGGCACGAGCCCGCGCCAGCGCTCGAACGAGCTGATCAGCCCCGCGAGCGACTTCCGCGCCTTGCCGGTGATCTCCTCCGTCTCCGTGATAGAGCGTGCCGCATGATAAAGCGGCATATCCGTCGCGCGGGCGAGCGCGTGGATGCGCTTCAGCGACGTATCACCCAGGCCGCGCTTCGGCACGTTGACGATGCGCTCGAATTTCAGGTCATTCGATGGATTGAGCGTCACCTCCAGGTAGGCGATCGCATCCTTGATTTCCTGACGCTCATAGAACCGCGGGCCGCCGATCACCCGGTATGGCAGCCCGAGCGTCATGAAGCGGTCCTCGAACGCACGCATCTGGAACGAGGCACGCATCAGGATGGCGATGTCGTTGAGCGGCTGTCCCGCTTGCTGCAGCGTCTCGATCTTCTCGCCGATGATGCGAGCTTCCTCCTCGTCGTCCCACACTCCGGTGACGACCACCTTCTCGCCAAGGGCATCGTCCGTGTGCAGCGTCTTTCCG
>JAEVZQ010000195.1 GCA_023392135.1 Pseudomonadota bacterium
GCCGGGCGACACGATGCAGGTATTGCGGACGACAGCGTTGGGCTCGGTGAAAGGGCAGGCGAACTGGACGATGGAGACGCCGCGAATCTCCGGAAATTCAGGATGCACGATCTCGTGCTGCTCGCGCGCGGCCATACGGATCTTCTCACCGAGCACCGCAAGGTCACGGGCCTCGTTGGGCTCGACGGCGAAGCCCAGCGCCTTGGCGTCGACGATGGCATAGAACATGCCGCCATAGGAGATGTCGACGTGGATGGTGCCGTGACCGGCAATTTCTACGGGCGCGTCGAGCTTGGCGGCGAAGGCGGGCACGTTGGAAATAGTGACGCTGACGCATTTGCCGTCGCGGCATTCGGCGACGACATCGACGAGACCGCCGGGCATGTCGAGGCGAACCCGCGTCTCGGGCTCCTGCATCGGCACCATGCCGGTCTCGAGCAGCACCGTGGTGACGCACATCGTGTTGGAGCCCGACATCGGCGGGTATTCGGTCGGCTCCATGATGATCGCGCCTGCATGGGCATCCGGGCGCGTTGGCGGCACGATAAGGTTGACGTGGCGAGCGACCGAGCCGCGCGGCTCCTGGATCAGCAGGCGGCGGATGTGATCATGCTCGCGCTCCATGGTGAGCTTCTTCTCGAGCATCGTGGCGCCCGCCGGCGGCAGCACGCCCCCGGTGATGACGTCGCCCACCTCGCCCTCGGCATGACAGCCGACTACGGTGATCACGCGCTTGCTGTGCATTGTAACAATCCGCTGCTGTTCTAGCCGGCCAAGTCGAGCGGCAATGGGGATCGGAATATCCCAGTGCGCACCGCCCCATTTTCTGCATGTCGGGAAAGAAGCGGTCAACCAGCACCGCGCCGGGTCATCACGGAGTCTTCACGGTCGGCGCAATCAGTCGCTGGGCTATGAGCTGGATCAGGTACCAGCCGAACTCAGGGTTCTGGAAATAGATCTCCTTGAGCTGGTCTCCGTCGATGGACAGGAGCTTGCATTGCGATGTGGCGGTCGCGGTCTGTGTCCGGCATCCGTCCCGGGTGAAGAACGCGATTTCGCCGAACAACGTCCCGGGGCCGATTTCGACATTGATCTCGTCGAAGAGAATGCTGCCCGATTCGATGTAGTAGAGCCGATCGCCCGGATCTCCCTTCCGGAACAGCACCTGCCCGGCTGAGAGGGCGCTTTCGCGAGCATGGGGATGAAGCCAGTTCGAATGCACTCCGGTTACGGGTGCGACTTTCAGATTTGCGACCTGCTTGCGGGCTTCGCGGATGCGCTGGATATTGAGGGGAAGCTGAATGACGTTTTGAACTGCATTCGGCCAATAACCGACCGCAATTGACGCGAATATAGCGAGAACGTTGCTGCAAACGGCAAACAGGCGCAATCGAATGATCGTCCGCGAGAATGTTGAGCAGAGGGTAAGCGCCATGGCGACCCATCCGAGGGCCAGCAGCATGTTTTTCAGCTCTACTGGAATGTGCAATCCAAGACGTCCTCTGTGATAAGCCCAAGATTGATGCCGACAGGCGCCGGAATGATCTTGCCGACATAGGAAGATAGGCGAAGCGGGGGGAGAGAAACGTCTCCGGGCGGACATCCTTTCGGAGCCACCCATTCTGAACAAGTGCTCAGCGGAACGGAAGCTGCCTTCGAAGCTCGCGCAAGCCGTTCAGCGGTGCTTTGATCACCTTGTCGACATTTCCTTTCGCAAGGGCGGAGTGCGTGAGGCGTCGAACGGGGTCGATCGCCAGTCGTCTCCCGACGAACGGAAATGCGGTGGCGACTCCGATTCCCCTGAGCAGCGAGCGATTCCAGTCGGCTGGCTCCGAGAGCAGCCCGCCGAGACCGATGCGCATGATTTTTCCGATGGTGTTGTGCCGCCGGCAGTTGGATGGACCGCCGCAGACCTCCACGCTGCCTTCGTGCAGCAGCACGATCGACTCTCCATTGTCCGCGACGAAGACGTCGAATACCGTGCCGCGCACGCCCATGGTGGCCGTCGGCGTCTTGATTTCATAGGCTGCCTTGTTGCTTGCCCCGGTGATGAATCGGAAGGCGCCCTTGGCGAGAGTGACTGAGATCGATTTTGGTGGCGCGCCGGCATCATAGACGAACTTGTCCAGAACGAGCCGCGCCGATGGCCCTACGGCCAGCTTCGTGTCGTCGAGCAGCTTGATTTCGGCGCTCGATTTCGCGCCGGTCACCAGAACCTCGTCCTGGCGGACCTTGGCGCCTTTTGAAAGCCGGCGCTTTTCCTCTTCCAGTTCTGCGGTGACCTGGTTTTTAACAGCAACAGTGCTGCCGATTTCGGGATGTGCCGCGATGGCCGGCAAGGCATGCGCAAAGGTCGCCGCTGCGAAAGCGAGCAGGGCCAACACCTCAGCTCCAGTTTTTACACCAACCATTTTTCTTTCACCCAAGTGTGTGCTCGATCCGAGCCCCAGCCAGTGCAGGCATCCCGGGTGCCGATCGTCGCGCGTCCGCGAAAACGCCATTCCAATTTTCCAGAGGTGAGCGGCCCTTCATGGCCGTAATTCTACGGTCATAGGTCCCGATGAGGCTTTCGAGCCTCGGATCGGAATTGTGCATCCGGCAGGTTTCGAGGGCGCTCCCGGCGCGATCCCACTCGCCCTGCCGATAATGCGCGCGCATTTCCATGAAGGCGGACCGGAATGCGCGGAACCAGGACTGCTCGATGAGATCGGACTCGCCGAGGACGGTGTGGACAGTCACCACATCCTTGCGGCCCCGGACCCGAACATCGTCGACCTCGATGATCGCCAGCCTGTCTCGGCACCGCTCCGCCGTTTCGGGGCAGACAAGGATGCGCAGACCGTAGTTGGCGGCAAGGCCCTGTATTCTCGACGCCAGATTCACGCTGTCCCCGAGCACCGAGTAGTCGAAACGGATATCCGAGCCCATGTTGCCGACCATGCAGGGGCCGGTGCTGATTCCGATTCCGATCTCCATGGTCGGCACGCTCCCGCCGCCACGCTGGGATTCCAGCGCGAGGGCCGCGTTGAGCTCATCGAGCCGGTCGGAGATCGCCAGGGCGGCCTCGCAAGCGTGCAATGTGTGATCGGGATCGTCGAGGGGTGCGTTCCAGAACGCCATGAGGGCATCGCCGATGTACTTGTCGATCGTGCCTCGGCGTTCGATGACGGCCCGGGACAGCGGGGTCAGCAGACGGTTCATCAGCTCCGTCAGCCCCGATGGATTGTCCTTGAAACCTTCCGCGATACTGGTGAAGCCGCGCACGTCGCTGAAGAGCACGGACATGGTGCGGGTCTCACCCCCGAGTTTCAGCCGGTCGGGCTCGCGCGTCAGCTGCTCCACCAGCTCCGGCGCGAGATACTGGCTGAAGGCACTACGGATGCCGGCTCGCCGCTTCTCCTCGCGGACGTAATTCATGGAGGCGAGCAGCAAGAACACTACGGCACTCGACACCAGTGGATAGACAACGTCGAGCAGAAGTCTCTGGCTGACGAAGAGGTAGCCGGACAGGGCTGCAAGCAGCGCGGCGGGGAACAGCCCCAGGAGGACTGTCGGCAGCGCGCCGAGCATCGGGACGACGACGACGATGCCGACACCGATGGCGATGGCCAGGCTGATCTCGAGCCCGAGTGCATAGTTCGGGCGCAGGAGAAGCGCGTGATCCAGAATGCTTTCGATCGCCTGCGCATGGATCTCGACGCCGGCCATGGCGCGCTCGAGGGGCGTCGCCCGCAGGTCGAACAGGCCCGCAGCGGAGGTGCCGACGAGCACGAGCTTCCCCTCTATGCGGTCATCGGGAACCCGGCCCTCGAGCACGTCGACGGCGGAGACGTAGCGCCGCGGGTCGTGCGGTGTGAAATGCAGCCAGAGCTGCCCATCGCGCTCCGTCTCGATCTCGACGCCGGCGACGACGACGCTTCTCACGCCTGCCTCGTCGCTTTTGGCGAGAAGCGAGGTGGCGCCTGTCGCCACGCGCAACAGCTCGATCGAAAGCGACGGGACGATGCGACCGTCGGCAAGGAGCAGCGTGGGTACGCGGCGGATGACGCCGTCCGCGTCGGGCTCGACCGTGAACAGGCCCCGCCCAGCGGCGGCGGTTTCGAGTACCGGCAGGTTCGCGACCAGCCTGGGCACCTGCAGCAGGTGCGTTTCGAGATCCTCTCCGACCGTTGCAACCGACGTGACCGGCAAGTCGGCATCGCGCGTCCGCGCGGCCGAATGGCTCGACGCCCCGGCTTGTCCAAGCACGACCCGGGCGCGCGCAATGACCTCGGCGAGCTGCTCATCGCTGTCCGGCAGGGCCTGTAGCCGCGACTTCACTTCCGGGTCTGGTATGGCCTCCGCGAGGCGGGGAGGAGATAGTCGATCGGGCTCGGCGAAGAGGATATCGAAACCGATCGCCACGGCACCGCGGGCGGCGAGGTGATCGACGAGGGATGCCAGGGTCGTCCGCGGCCATGGCCATTGTCCGATGGCCTGCAGCGAACGTTCATCGATATCGACGATCGTGACGGGATAGTCGGTGACGGCGCGCGCGTGCAGACGTTGATAGGTATCGAAAATCTTCCCGCGCAGCGATTCGAGCAGGGGCGGATCCCAGACCCGGAATGCGACCAGCGCAGCGAGCATCAGCAGGCCGGCAATACGACCGAGTTCCAGTGTACGCTTCCACGATCGCCCAGGTCTTTGCGGCAGGAATTCCCCAGCCGACACGATACGCCCCACCCCACGAACCTCAGATAACTGCCATTTAGCAGTCTCCCAATGGTTCGCACTAGCGGTTTCGAATCTCGGTGCAGGGGCGTGGGGGGGGGGGGGGGGGGGGGGGGGG
>JAEVZQ010000207.1 GCA_023392135.1 Pseudomonadota bacterium
CACCGGTAGCAGAGAATGCCGTGGAGCAGGGGGCTGAGCCCGCTCCGTTCCCGGTCAATCAACCCGAGGAGCCGGTCGGTGCGCCGCTCGAGGAGATCCGGGTCGATCTCCTCCGGCATGGCGAGCGGCTGGCCGGACTGCTGGCCGATCCCGGCGCCGCGTTCGTGCGCGATGCCATGCGGGTGCTGGAGCACCAGATCTGCCGGATCGCAGTCGTCGGCCAGGTGAAATCGCGCCAGAGTGCGTTTATTGGGGCCCTGATCGAGCGCTCAGACCTGCTACCTTCAGAGGTCAGCCCCTGGGCGACGGCCGTGCTGCGGCTGCATTTCGGCTCGGCAGCCGCCCCGGAGGGTACGGAGGCCGAGTTCCAGCTTTTCGAGAAGGAGGACTGGCAGAACCTCGCCACCGGTGCCGGACGCATCCGGGAACTGACATCCCAGCTCGTGCCGGGTTTCGAGCCGGAATTGCTGCGGCGTCACCTCGAGGCGATGCGGCAGCGGGCCGAGCAGCGCTTTGCCGGTGAGTTCGAGACCTTGCTGGGGGCGAAACACACCTTTGAGACGGTCTCGAGAGACACGCTCGCCCGCTACATCGGGCCGGGCAGCAGTGCGGCCGACGCGTCCGCAGCCCCAGGCCAGTATGCCGACCTCACGAAGTCCGCCGATCTCTGGCTGGAGAGCGGTCCGTTCAAGTTTCCGGTCACGCTGATCGCGACGCCCGGCATCAACGACCCGTTCTTGGTACGGGACGAGATCACGCGGCACACGCTGGAGCCAGCCGAGCTCTACCTCGTGGTCGTCAGTGCGCGCCAGCCACTGTCGACGGCGGAGCTTGCCAACCTGCGCATCCTCCGCGGGCTGCACCGCGAGCGCATCCTCGTCTTCATCGACAACGTCGACGAGCTGCGCGATCCCGCTGTCGAGGTGCGGAGCATCATCGCCGACGTGCGCCAGACGCTCGCACGCGAGTTCCCGTCCGTTGACATCCCGGTCGTTGCGGGAAGCTCCAAGTGGGCCCTTCAGGCGCTCGCTCCGGACAAGCTGCGGCTGAGCGATGGTCTGGTTCCTTCGCTGCTGGCCTATGCCAAGCAGAAGGGTGCCTTGAGGCCGATGGAGGTCAGAAGCAGCGGACAGGCGGGCCCGGTGGAGGAGCTGCCGACCGGCCAGCTTGCCCGTATTCTCACGGTCTGCTCGGGCTACGGCGAGTTGCGGCGCGAGCTGACCGAGCTTCTGAACCGCAGCCATAGCGCGCATCTCATCCGGCAGATTTCGGCCTATTTCGCCGAGCTGGCGCAGGTGAACGAGGCGGCGGTCCGCGAAGACATGGTCAAGCTCGCCATCGTGGCCGAAAGTGGCGGTGCCGGAGAGAGCGCCAAGAACGACAAGCAGCTCAAGGAGGTCCAGGCGGAGCTGGCGCGCATCCAGTCCGTTGCCGGTGAGCTGGAGCGGAATTTGGCCGGACTTCAGAACCTGCTCGGTGAAGTCGTCGCCGGCCACCGGTCACGGCTCTACGAAGGACTGGCCGAGCTGCTCGAGGCATATGCGCGCGGCGAGGCAAGCGGGCTGCTGCAGGCATTCGCCGAGGGACAGGCGCGGCGGCACTGGCGATGCCACAGCAAGCCGCTGCGTCAGCGGGTCGAAGCGGAGCTGGAGGCAGCCCGCAGGTCGGTGGAGGAGCAGCTTGCGGCGACACCGCACAACGTCTTCCCCGCATTGCGCGAGACGATGCTGCGGCGCTCCCACGACCTCGAGCTGCCCGAAGCGCCACATGCCCGACTGCGGCCGACCTCGGTCCGAGTGCCGATCGAAGAGTCCATCGCGCTCGACCTCGCTCCGCCGGGTGCGATCATCGGCTGGCAGCGCAGCCGCACGCCCGAGGAGCACGCGGCGGAGCTGGAGCGCATGCTGATCGAGGAATTCATGCCGGCCATCGACGAGGTGATCCGCCTCGCGAGCGCCGAGCTGCAGCGCGAGACGAATGACCTTTCGGACCGTGCGACGGCCATCTCGGTCGTAGTGATCGATGCCCTGCGCGGGCAGAGCGAAGGCTACATCGCCCGTGCCAAGTCGCTGCTCGAAGCCCGCGAGGCCCAGCCTTTCAGCCAGGTGGACCAGACCGAGCGCCTCGAAGACCTGCGCGAGCGGCTGACTGTGGCCGAGGCGCTGAGCCGGCGCCTGGCCGACCTGAACACGCGGTGCGGTGAGATCGTGACCTGAGGCGTCGTCAGGCTGCCCGGCGCACAGGAGCCCCACTCCTCTGCGCCGGCTCCGAGATGGCAGGCGCCAGCCTGGCGAGGATCATCGCCAATCCTTTCAGGCGTCGCCGCGGCCCCGCCCATTGCGCCCGTACGACAAGATCGCTCGCCTTGCGCCAGATGAGGCGCCCGGCAAAGCCGCGCGGCAGCCGCAGGTTCTGCGGCCTCGGCGTTCCGGGTCTCAGCGTGAGAACCGCTCCTTTGGGGCCCGCGTGCAGCTCGGAGACACGTGCCTCGCGGCAGAGCTGTTTCAGCCGCAGCAGGATGAACATCCGCTGAGCAACACGCGGCATTGGTCCGTGGGCTGCGCGGAGCTCTCGTGCGTAGGCCTCGAGTTCCTCTTCGGTTTCGATGCCGGCGATCTTCCAATAGATCTCGGCGCGCGCGACCGGATCGGAAATGTAGCTCTCCGGGATCAGGACCGGCAGGCCGAGCGAGATCCGCGGCGCCCAGACGTCGAGGTCCGGCTGCTCGCCTCTGCGGAGCGCATCCACCGCACGTTTGAGCATGCTCTGGAAGAGATCGAAGCCGACGTCCCTGATGTGACCGGACTGCTCCTCACCCAGCAGATTGCCGGCCCCGCGAATGTCCATGTCATGACTCGCGACACTGAACCCGGCACTCACGGGTTCCAGCCGGGTCAGAACATCGAGGCGTCGCGTGGCCGCTTCCGTGAGGTCGGTCCCGGGGGGCACGGTGAGAAGGGCGCTCGCCTGGATGCCTGATCGTCCGATCCGGCCTCGGAGCTGATAAAGCTGCGATAGTCCGAGCCGGTGTGCGTCGTGAACGATCATCGTATTCACGGATGGAATATCGAGGCCCGATTCGATTATCGTCGTCGACAGGAGCACATCGG
>JAEVZQ010000208.1 GCA_023392135.1 Pseudomonadota bacterium
CAAGCGCAAGGACGTGCGCATCGGCGATACCGTGATCGTCCAGCGCGCTGGCGACGTCATTCCGCAGATCGTGGGCGTCGTGAAGGAGAAGCGGCCGCACGGCGCTAGGGAGTACGAGTTCCCCACCCGCTGCCCGGTCTGCGGCAGCCATGCAGTGCGTGAAGTAAACCCGCGGACGGGCGAGCTCGACGCGGTGCGCCGCTGCACGGGTGGCCTTATCTGCCCGGCGCAGGCGAAGGAGCGGCTCCGCCACTTCGTCTCACGTAACGCATTCGACATCGAGGGATTGGGCGAGAAGCAGATCGAGGCTTTCTACGATGAAGGCCGCGTCATGCAGCCTGCAGACATCTTCACACTGGAGCGGCGCGAGGAGCGGCGCAACGACAAGCTCATCGACAAGAAAGGCTACGGCCGCAAGTCGCTGGAAAACCTATTCAAGGCCATCGAGCAGCGGCGCAACGTGCCGCTCGATCGCTTCATTTTTGCGCTCGGCATCCGCCACATCGGCGAGACGACGGCCCGTGACCTCGCCAACGCCTATCACACATGGGATGCGTTCAGAGCTGCTGCCGAGGCAGCCGCCAAAGGCGGGCACGGCAGCGACGCCTATCGCGACATCGACAACATCGAAGGCATCGGCAAGACCGTGGTCGATGCGCTGATCGACTTCTTCTCCGAGCCGCACAACGTACGCGCCCTCGACGACCTGCTTGCGGAGGTGAACGTCCAGCCATTCGCCCGTGTCGTGTCGGCCAAGTCGTCCGTGGCAGGAAAAACCGTTGTTTTCACCGGCACGCTCGAGCGCCTGACGCGCAGCGAGGCCAAGGCGCAGGCTGAAAGGCTGGGGGCCAAGGTGGCAGGATCGGTCTCCAAGAAGACGGACTATGTGATCGCGGGCGCCGATGCCGGCTCCAAGCTCGCCAAAGCGCGAGAGCTCGGCGTTGATGTGCTGACGGAGGACGAATGGCTGCAGCTCACCAGTCAGTGCTGACAGCCGCCTCGGCCTGGGACGAGTTTCGGCAAGGATCCATCGCAGTGTTGCCTGCGGCAGTTGCCGTCGTGCCATTCGGGTTGCTCCTGGGCGCGCTCGCTGCACAGAAGGGGCTCTCCGCTCTCGAGATCGGCTTGATGAGCGCCCTCGTGTTTGCCGGCAGCGCGCAGATGGTGGCGATCGACATCTGGCGCGAACCTGCGCCCTGGGTGCTGCTCGGCGTGGCAGCGCTCACGATCAACCTGCGTCATCTCATGATGGGCGCGTCGCTCAGTTTTCATCTCGGCGGTTTCCGCACCTGGCAGCGCATTCTCGGCGTCGCTTTCCTGGCTGATGAGATCTGGGCCATGGCCGAGCGCCGGGCGGCAACGGGGCAGCTCCATCCGGCCTATTACGCCGGGCTTGCCTTCCTGCTTTATGCGAACTTCATCTGGTCGACGGTAGCCGGCGCAATCATCGGTCCGGCGATCGAGGACCCCACTGCCTGGGGCTTCGACTTTGCATTCACTGCCATCTTCATCGGCCTCATCGTCGCCTTCTGGCGCGGATCGGGCACGGCTCTCGTCGTCGCCGCCAGTGCGGTCGCGGCGACCCTGACGCAGATCCAGTTCGGCGGGGTCTGGCACGTGCTGGCCGGCGGCGCAGCCGGCATGCTGGCGGCGGCTGTGCTGGCGATCATCCGCGAATGAGGGGGTCATGACAGTCGATCCGCTGAACCTCGCCGCCATTCTCGCCATGGCCGTCGCGACATACGCAACCCGCATCGGGGGGCTTTGGCTGCTGCGCTTCGTCCGCGTGACCCCGCACGTGAGGGCCTCACTCGATGCGCTTCCTGTTGCGGTGCTGACCGCCGTGATCGCACCCTCGCTGATGAAGGGCGGCCCTGCCGACATGATCGCGGCGGCCATAACGATTCTCGCCGCCTCGCGCCTGCCGCTGCTTGCCGTCGTGCTGATCGGCGTCGGCTCAGCCGTGCTGCTGCGGCTCCTCCTGAGCTGAACCGCCGCACAGCCTATGCTGCAGCCTTCATCTCGGCAGCCCGCGCGCTCTCCATGATTGCAGCGACGCCCATGCCGCCGGCCGTGCAGATCGAGATCAGCCCCCGGCCGCCGTTCTGGTCGAGCAGCTTGGCGAGGTTGGCCATGATGCGCGCACCCGTGGCAGCAAAGGGATGGCCATAGGCGATCGAAGAGCCCTTCACATTGAGCTTGGAGCGGTCGATCGGCCCGAGCGGCTGGTCCCTACCCAGCACGCGCCGGCAATAATCCGGATCCTCCCAGGCCCGCAGCGTAGAGAGCACCTGGGCAGCGAACGCCTCGTGGATCTCGTAGAAGTCGAAGTCCTGCAGCTTGAAGCCGGTGCGGTCGAGCAGGCGCGAGACGGCGATCGTCGGCGCCATCAGGAGACCCTCGCCCTCGACGAAGTTGTTCGCAGCCGTCTGGTAGGCCGTAAGCCAGGCGAGCACAGGCAGGCCGCGTGCCGCCGCCCACTCCTCGGAGGCCAGCAGCACAGCCGCAGCGCCATCGGTAAGCGGCGTGGAGTTGGCCGCCGTCAGCGTGCCGCGGCCGGATTTGTCGAACACGGTGCGCAGCGTCGCCAGCTTGTCGAGGTCGATGTCCTCGCGAATGTTGTTGTCGCGGAACACGCCCGCACAGGGCACCACGAGGTCGTCCATGTAGCCCGACGCGTAGGCCGCCGCCGCCTTCTTGTGACTCTCGTAAGCCAGCCGATCCTGCTCCGCGCGGGGAATGGCGAATTCTTGCGCCATCAGCTCGCAATGCTGGCCCATGGACAAGCCAGTCTGCGGCTCGGCGACCGATGGCGGCTGCGGGACCAGCTCGGCCGGCGAAAAGCCTTTCAGCATCTTCACCTTGTCCCAGGTGGATTTCTGCTGGCTCATTTCGGTGAGCCGCTTGGCCAGTCGTTTGGAGACCACGACCGGCGCATCCGACGTCGTATCGGAGCCGACCGCGATGCCGCTCTCGATCTGGCCCGATGCGATGTTCCCTGCGATGCTCATGGCCGCCTGAAGGCTCGTGCCACAGGCCTGCATCATGGTGATCCCCGGCGTCGATGGGGCGAGCTCCGTGCTGAGCACGGCTTCGCGGGCGAGGTTCCAGTCCCGCGAATGGGTCACCACCGCGCCGCCGACGACCTCGTCGATGTGCACCCCTTGAAGCCGGTATTTTTCTATCAGGCCGTTGAGCGTGGCCGTCATCATGTCGAGATTCGAAAGATCGGCGTACAGCGTGTTCGAGCGGCAGAAGGGAATGCGCACTCCGCCGAGCACGGCCACACGTCGAAGGGATTGCGTCATCGAGAGCCTCCACCCGAGTTCCCCCTGCCCGTCTGCGGGGAGAGGAGTTTCATTCCGCTGCCACCCGCTGCGGCCCTCCGGCCTCTGCAGCCTCTGTCGCCTTGAAGTGCAGCGGCCCGCCGCGGAATGGCGCAAATCCGGTGCCGAAGATCACGCCGGCGTCGATCAGGTCCGCGCTGGCGACCACCCCTTCGTCGCGGCAGCGCTCGCATTCGGCGATCAGCGGCTCGACCAGCTCTCGGCCGAGACGCTCGAGCTCGGCCTTGTCATAGGTCTTCTCGGCCTTCTGCGGCCGGCCCTCTATCCAGACGTAAAAGCCTTCGCCGGACTTCTTGCCGAGCTTGCCCTGGCTCACCATGCGATCGAGCTCCGAGCCGCCCGCGCCGAAGTTCAGCACCCGGCCAACGTGGGCACAGACGTCGAGCCCGACCGTGTCGGCCAGCTCGAGGGGTCCCATGGGCATGCCGAAGGTCCGCGCCGCCTCGTCGATCTTCTCCTTCTCCTCGCCCGCCTGCAGGCGCTGCATGGCTCCGGTGAGGTATGGTGCGAGCACGCGATTGACGAGGAATCCGGGCACGCTCGTCACGACCAGCGGGAACTTGTCGATGGCGGTGACGAAGATCGCACCCTTCCGGATCTCTTCCTCGCGGCTCGCCGTGCCGCGCACCACTTCGACCAGCGGCATGTGCGCGACCGGATTAAAGAAATGCAACCCGATCAGCCGGCCCGGATCGGCGAGCGGGCGCGCGATGTCCTCGATCATGATGGAGGAGGTGTTGGTGGCCAGCACGGCGCCCGGCTTCAGCTTGCCTTCGATGGACTTGAACAGCTCCTGCTTGACCTCGAGCTTCTCGACCACCGCCTCGATGACGACATCCACGCGGCCGATGTTGACTCCATTCGGATCGGCAATGAGCCGCGCCTTGGCCGCGTCCCGCTGAGCCTTCGACTTGAACTTGCGGGCGAAGAGCTTGCCTTGCGCCTCGATGCCCTTCCGGATCTGCTCCGGTGAGATATCCTGCAACGACACTTCCATGCCGGAAGCGACGCACCAGCCGGCAATGTCGGCACCCATTGTTCCGGCCCCGATGACGTGCACGCGCATCGGCTTCCAACCGAGATCCTTCGGCACCTGAGCTTTCAGCATCTCCATGAGCCGGAAGACTCGCCGCAGATTGCGCGACGT
>JAEVZQ010000221.1 GCA_023392135.1 Pseudomonadota bacterium
GACCTATGTTGTGACTAATACGGGCCATTTGACAGCCCGTATCGACAATATCGGGGCTGGCGAAATCATGGTGTGCTGAGCTGAAAGAAATAACGTGATCTCCAAAAGTGATCAGCGCTCAACAAAAGAGCTGCAAGCATTCGGCGCGCGTTGGGCAGGTAGCTGAGAAGATCATGACGGATCGACCGCTGACTTACATCGTCAAGGACCAGAGGCCACTCGTGCATCAGGCCGACGACACGGTTCGCAATGCGTGTCGAGCGATGAGGGAGCGCCGCACCGGATCGGTGCTCGTCGTCGATAGCCGAGACCGCCTGGTAGGTATCTTCACTGGCCGCGATGCGGTGCGACTGGTGGCCAAGGGCAAGGATGCCGACAAGACGCCGCTGGCAATGGCGATGACGCGAGATCCCGTGACCGTCACGCCGCGGGACCGCGCCGTCGACGGTCTGCGCGCCATGAACGAGGGAAGCTTCCGGCATGTTCCCGTTATGCAGGACGGAAAGGTCCTTGGCGTCGTTTCTCGTGGCGACTTCAAAGGTATGGAGTTCGAGGCATATCGCTGGCGCATGATCAGCCAGTCACGCTCGGCGAGCAATCGGTCTCTCGGCGAGATCGTCGCAAAGCAGAGGCCGCTGGTGCTCGCCACAGACGCGACCGTGGCGAATGCGTGCCGATCCATGTGGCAGCACAAGTCAGGTTCCGTTCTCGTCGCCGACAAACGACATCGCCTGAAGGGCATATTCACGGGTCGTGATACGGTTCGTGTGCTGGCCAAGGCCAAGAACGCCGCTGCAACGCGACTGTCAAAAGCGATGACGCCGGACCCGGCGGCGCTGCCGCCGGAGAGCCAGGCGATCGAAGCGTTGCGCGCCATGAACGACGGCGGCTTCCGCCATGTGCCCGTCGTTGAGAACGGCAAGATCCTGGGTGTCGTCTCGCGCAACGACTTCACCGGAGGAGAAATCGATCAATTGGACGAGGAAGAGCACCTGGCGGAATCCATCTGGTAGGCCGCCCGTGGACGCTCCGGGCCGGTCATCAGATCCCCTCCCCGATTTGGATTCGTGACCAGTGGGGAGAGGCGGCATCTGACACGTCCGGCTCGGCAGCGGACTGTTGACACCCATCAAACGTGGGGTTGCGCGTCAGGTATAAGCGTTACGCTGGCGCTTCAGGATCCGCAGCTCGGAAATCGACACGTGAACACACCGGTGACACCACGCGAACGCAAGGACATCGAGGCGATCCTTGCCGCGGAAAGCAACTCTGCAGCCGGATGGTTGCAGCGACGGGAGGTGCGCTGGGGCGGGGCGGCTATTCTGCTCGCAGTGATCGCTGCGATCGCCTGGACGTTCAGCGGCAGCAAAGGTGCTGTACGCTACCTGACGGAGCAGGCGGTCAGGGACAAGCTCGTGGTCATCGTCACAGCCACCGGCTCGGTGCAGCCGACCAACAAGGTCGACGTGTCGAGCGAGCTGTCCGGCACCGTCAGAAAAGTCTTCGTCGATTACAACTCGCCGGTGACGGCGGGGCAGCCATTGGCGGAGCTCGATACCGATAAGCTCGTTGCGACGGTCGAAAGCTCGCGAGCCAGACTGGCAGCCGCCAAGGCACGGGTGACGGAAGCCGAAGCAACAGTTGCAGAAAAGGAGAGCGAGCTCGCGCGCAAGAGGGAGCTTGCCGCGAAAGAATTCGCGTCACAACAGGACCTCGACCTGGCGCGGGCAGCTTATGCCCGTGCGGTTGCAGCGCTGGAAAGCGCACGCGCCGAGGTCGGCGTCGCCGAGGCCGACCTCAAGCTTAACGAGACCAATCTCAGCAAATCCTGCATCTGCTCCCCGATCAACGGCGTCGTGCTGAGCCGGAGCGTCGATCCAGGCCAGACGGTGGCATCCTCGTTCCAGGCGCCGGTCTTGTTCTCAATTGCCGAGGACCTGCGGCAGATGGAGCTGCAGGCCGACGTCGACGAGGCCGATGTCGGCAAGGTCAAGGAAGGGCAAAGCGCGACCTTCAGCGTCGATGCGTTTCCTGGGCTCAATTTTCCCGCCACGATCCGCGACGTCCGCTACGCCTCGGAGGTCATTCAAGGCGTCGTCACCTACAAGGCTGTGCTGACCATCAGCAATTCGGAGCTGCTGCTGCGGCCCGGAATGACGGCAACCGCAGAGATCAGGGTGACCGAGGTCGACGACGCACTTCTGGTGCCGAATGCTGCGCTCCGCTACGCGCCACCTGCGGAGGACAGCGGCAGTAGTGGCGGACGGCTGCGCACCTTCCTTCCGGGCCGGCCTCGGTTCCGAGCCCCGAGCACGCGCGAGGACGCTGGGGGTTCCGAAAGGACGCTCTGGGTTTTGCGTAGCGAGGAGGCGATGGCCATCAAAGTCATGGTTGGGGCAAGCGATGGCCGGCGCACCGAGATCAAGGGCGGTGATCTGAAAGCCGGTGACGCCGTGATCGTCGACCAGATCACCGCGAGCTGACGGAACGCACGATCATGAGGGACATGGGTCCGCCACCTCCTCTGATCGAGCTACGGGCCGTGGCGAAGGATTACGGCACGGGTCCGGCAGCCGTGTACGCGCTCGCCGGCGTCGACCTGCGCATCGACGACGGCGAGTTCATCGCCATCATGGGTCCCTCGGGGTCGGGCAAGTCGACGGCCATGAACATCATCGGCTGTCTCGATACGCCGACCTCGGGAGACTACTATCTGCAGGGGCTCGAGGTAGGCCGGTTGGCGCGCAATCAGCGCACGCTCATCCGCCGGCACCTCCTCGGCTTCGTGTTTCAAGGGTTCAATCTCCTGCCGCGCACCACGGCGGCGGAGAACGTCGAGCTGCCGCTGATCTATCGAGGATTGCCGACCGAGAAGCGCCGTAGGCTCGCCGCAGACGCCCTGGCCCGCGTCGGGCTCGCGGGCCGCGAGCATCACACGTCCGGCGAGCTCTCAGGCGGCCAGCAGCAGCGCGTCGCCATCGCCCGCGCAATCGTAACCGATCCGCACGTGCTGCTCGCAGACGAGCCGACGGGCAATCTGGACACGAAAACGAGTAGCGAGATCATGGATCTCATCACCGCGCTTAATCGTGACCAGGGCATTACTGTCGTCATGGTGACCCACGAGACCGACATTGCGGCCTACGCTCGCCGCGTAGTGCGCTTCGTCGACGGTCGGATCGACAGCGACGTCCAGAACAGACAGGTCGCCTGATGCTGCTCGAATCCGTCAAGCTCGCACTGCAGGCGATCCGCCGCAACACACTGCGCTCGTTTCTGACGATGCTCGGCATCGTCATCGGCGTCGGGGCCGTGATCGCCATGGTCACCATCGGCACCGGGACCACGGCGAAGGTGACGGCCGACCTCGCCAAGCTCGGGTCGAACCTGCTGTTCGTCAGCCCCGGCCAGTTCGGTCCCGGACGCGCCAGCTCCGACGCGCGCCCGTTCAATGCCCGCGACGTCGCGGCCATGCGCAGCCAGCTCAGCGGGGTCAAGGCGGTAGCGCCGACCGCACAAAAGGCGGTCACGGTAATCTACGGGCCGGAAAACCGCATCGTTACCGTGACGGGTTCGGACAGCGATTACTTCATCGCGCAGGACTGGGACATTGTCGCGGGGCGCCAGTTTCTCGAAGGCGAGGTGAGGAGCGGCGGCGCCGTCTGCATCATCGGTGAGACGGTGCGCAAGGAGCTGTTCGGCAGCACCGATCCGATGGATCGGAGCATCCGTGTCGGGAACGTCTCGTGCCAGGTCGTGGGATTGCTCGAACCGAAGGGCCAGTCGAGCTTCGGCACGGATCAGGACGACGTGGTGATCATGCCCATCCGGACGTTCCACCGGCGGATCGCCGGCAACACCGACATCGCCCGCATCCTCGTCTCGGCGCGCGACGGCGTCGAAACCAGCAAGGTGCAGAGGGACATCGAGTTCCTGCTGCGTGAGCGGCGCAAGATCGTTGCCGGCAAGGAGGACGACTTCTCCGTCCGCGACATGAAGCAGATCGTCCAGGCGACGACTGCGACGACCACGATGCTCACGGGTCTGCTCGGCGCCGTGGCGGCGGTGAGCCTGCTGGTCGGTGGCATCGGCATCATGAACATCATGCTGGTGTCGGTTACCGAGCGCACGCGGGAAATCGGCATCCGGCTGGCTATCGGGGCGCTCGAGCGGCAGGTCCTGTCGCAGTTCCTGATCGAGGCCGTCGTGCTGTCGCTGATGGGGGGCTTGGTCGGCATCCTGCTCGGCTTGGGTCTCGCCGCGCTGGCGACAAGGGCGTTGCAGGTGCCCTTTGTCCTCAACGTGACGATCGTGGTGGTCGCGTTCGGCTTCTCCGCG
>JAEVZQ010000236.1 GCA_023392135.1 Pseudomonadota bacterium
GAAGCGCAAAGCACGACAGTATCGTTAGTCAAGCCGCCCGCTTCCGACGGACCATCACCTTCGAGAGGAAGGCGAGCGAGGTGCTTTCGTCCTCCAGCCCCGCCGCGGTGAACATGGCACCGAGGTCATCGCTGGCGTAGTGCTCGAAATAGGGCTCGTGGAAGCGGACCGGGAAACTCTCGAGCAAGCCATCCCATCCGGGCTTGTCGCCCATCTGAAGACTGTCGATGAACACGAGCAGTCCGCCAGGCTTCAGAACGCGTGCAATCTCGGACGTTACCCGGCGGCGCACCGCGGGCGGCAACTCGTGGAAGAGATAGATGCAACTCACGATATCCTGGCTGGCGTCGGAAACGGGAATCGTTTCGGCATTGGCGGCGACCAGCTTTGCAGGGCGCAGCCCCTGCATGTGCCGCTCCGCCTCATGAAGATAGGGCCGGGATAGATCGAGCCCCGTCAGCTTCAAGGCTGGAAACGCCAGGCGGACCTGACGCAGAAAGCGCCCCGTGCCGCAGGCCACGTCCAGCAGAGCCAGCCTTCGCTGATCGCGCCCTTTCAGAAAGCGTGAAATCGGCGCCAGACCTGCGCGGCGCATGACGGCAGCACTACCGTAAAACAGCGTTTCGACCTGGAGATCGTAGAGCCGTGCGGAGTCGTCACTGAGGTAGCCGCCGGCCTGAAAATGGAAATCCTGCGTGTAGTATTCGGGCAGGCCCTCAGCGCTCGGCTGAGCGCGAGCGCTGGTCGCGTCACGGCCCGCCCGCCGCTGGAGGGCAGCCGGAAGATCGGCCATCAGCTCTCGAAGGCGGACGAAGTAGTCGGGAAGTGTGCCCGGCATCTCTTCGCCCGCCGCATAAATGCCGTCGCGGACGCGGGCTGCGTCCTCGATGAACAACCGGCCCAGGTCGGCCAGAAGCTCTTGCCGCGTCGGCACCGGGCGCTCAGGCCGGAAGCTCGGACGCGCGTGCAGCCGCTGTGCCCGGCGGTCGAGAAGCTGATTGAGCCCGTAATACCAGCCGAACCGGATCGAGTTACTGGCGAGCCGCGCCGCCATGCCGAGCGCGTCGCTCATGTTCGCCTCCCTGATCGCCGATCGAATTTGATGTTGTACCACTCAAGCGCGACTGCAACCGGTCGAGCACCGGCGGTACCTTCGGCTGTTTGCCAAGCATCACGACGTTCCCTACGTGATGACTTTCGATCGCGGCAGAAGGAGGCTTGCATGGCTGCATACGAGCGCATCGTCATTCTCACGGGCGCTGGCCTGTCCGCAGAGTCGGGGCTCGCCACCTTCCGCGACAAGGACGGTATCTGGAGCAGGTACGATCTGACCGACGTCGCAACGCCCGAGGCCTTCGCCCGCGATCCCGTCAAGGTTCACGACTTCTACAATCAACGGCGGCGCGGGCTCAGAGAGGTAGCGCCGAATTCCGCTCATCGGGCTTTGGCCCGGTTGGAGCGGGAGCATCCTGGCGCGGTCACGGTCGTCACGCAGAACATCGATGCGCTGCATGAAGGCGCCGGCTCCCGGCGGCTCATCCATATGCACGGCGAGCTGTTGAAGGCGCTCTGCGCGCGCTGCGAGGCGCGCCATCCGTGGAGTGATGACCTGGCGGTCGATGTGGTGTGCCCTGCGTGCGGAAGAGCCGGCGGCATGCGCCCCGACGTGGTCTGGTTCGGCGAGATGCCCTACCGCATGGAGGAGATCTACGAGCTCCTCGCCGAGGCCGATCTGTTCGCCTCCATCGGCACAAGCGGCACCGTCTACCCGGCGGCGGGGTTCGTGCGCGAGGCCCGCGCCGCGGGCGCACATACGGTAGAGCTGAATCTCGAACCGTCGGAAGGCGCCACGCTGTTCACCGAGGCGATCCACGGACCGGCGACGCGGATCGTGCCGGATTGGGTCGATCGGCTGCTGGCCCAGCCAGAATAGCAGTCAACGGCGAAAGACCGCCACCAGCTCCAGGTGCGCCGAGTAGAGAAACTGGTCGATGGGCGTAACGGACTCGAGCCGGTAGCCACCGTCGATCAGAATGCGCGCATCCCGCCCCGTAGTGGCCGGGTTGCATGAGGCCATTACGACTGTCGGCACGCGCGATCTGGCCAGAGCCTCGGCCTGCGCCTTGGCGCCTGAGCGCGGCGGATCGAGCACCACCGCGTCGAAGGCCTCCAGCTCCCCTCTGGATAGCGGCTCTCGCATCAGGTCACGGATGCGGGTGGTGACCGGCTTCAGGCCGGATGCGCCGCGCGCGGCCTTCTCCAGCGCCTCGATGGAGCGGCGCTCGGAATCGACGGCCAGCACCCGCGCCTTTCGTGCCAGCGGGAACGTGAACGTTCCGAGCCCCGAAAAGAGATCGGCGACGGACTTCGCCTTACGAACAGACTGAGTAATCAGCTCGGTCATGGCGGCCTCGGCCTCGGGTACCGCCTGCAGGAATGCGCCCGCCGGAAGCTCGACACGCACACCGCCCAGCGTGAGCCATGGCACCTGCTCCATGTAGACAGCATCACCGAAGACGGTGAGCCGCTGCAGCCCGGCCCGGGCCGCTCGCCTCGCCAGATCAGCCCTCACCTCCGGCCCGAGACGAGCCGACCCATTCTCGATGGCAACGTCCAGCCCGCATTCCACGCGGGTAACGATCAGCCGGCCGCCGGCATCGGGTGGCAGCGCCAGGCGCGCCAGTTCACGCAGCATGGGCAGGGCGCTCGTGATCGCGGGATCGAGCACGGGGCACTC
>JAEVZQ010000258.1 GCA_023392135.1 Pseudomonadota bacterium
TTAACGTCCATGGCCAGAAGCAGATGGGCGCCGCCCTGCAGGTCGAGACCGAGACTGAGCTGCCGTTTCGGCAGCCAGTCGGGCCAGGATTGCACAGTCTCTTTCGAAAACAGGTTAGGCAGCGCGAAGAGAATGCCCGCAAGGCAAGTCAGCATGATGGCGAAAATCTTCCAGCGCTGGAAATGGAGCATCTGGTTTCAAACTCCTCGGCTCACGAGCGTGTCGGGCCGCTTGTTGGATGAGGCTCGAAAACTTGGCGAGCCTCCTGGAAACAGGCGCTGACCGGCAGCTCCCCAACCCGCGTCGGGGTCAGGCGCTTTCCTTCACCGGCTCGCCCTTGGCCCGCACATCGGCCACGGTCGCCTTGACCACCTTCACCCTGGTGTTCTCGGCGATTTCGACCTCGATCTCGCCATCATCCTTGACGCGCGTGACCTTGCCGACGATGCCGCCCGCAGTGACGACGGTGTCGCCGCGCCGGATGTTGTTCACCATTTCCCGGTGCTGCTTGGCACGCTGCTGCTGAGGCCTGAACAACAGGAAATAGAAGATCACGAACATCAATAATATAGGCACGAGCTGCAGCATGAAGTCGCTGCCGCCGCCGGGAGCGCCTTGCGCGAAGGCTGGAGTAATGAACATGTGGCTTTCGTCCTTGAGCCGGCTCGGGTGACGACACTCCGGCCTCGCGGCAGCATCGCCCGCAGGCCTGTCCGTCTGATTGCGGCGCGACTATAGTGGTCCGTTTCCGCTTGGCAAGTGATGCCTCAGCCGCGGCAGGCTTCGCTCGTGACGAGGCGGTTCGTCTCGGCTATAGAACGGCCTGACCCCACCCGGCGCCTGCCTGGCGTCCCGATTCCGAAGTTCGCTTTGAGTTCGCGGCTAGGCTCGGGAGCGAACTGCGGAACCAAATGGGACACTTAGATTCACAGACTCGCTCGTGTGATTCAGATCGGGAAATTCGCTCGCGCCGCCTCCCCCAAAGGACGGCGAATTTCTCAATCAGCACACTAGCCGGCACACGAAACCTCCGTACTACTGGATCGCCATGACTTTCAACTCGGATACCGCCCTGCTCGAACGTATTGCCGCCGCCCTGGAGAGGCTGGCTCCGCCACCCCCGAAAGCGCCGGATTTCGACGCCGCCGAAGCGTTCGTCTGGCTGGCCGAGCCGCCTGGCTTCCAGCCCGTGCGGCAGATCAACAGGGTGCCGTTGGGTCTCCTCAAGGGGCTGGGGCAACGCGCCGAACTGCTGCTCGACAATACCGAGCGCTTCGCCCGCGGGCTTCCCGCCAACAACGCCCTTCTCTGGGGCGCCCGCGGCATGGGCAAATCATCTCTGGTGAAAGCTGCCCACGCGGAGGTGCGCCGGCGCTTGGGATACGGCAAGGCATCCTCTGAATCAGACCTGAAGCTCGTCGAGATCCATCGCGAGGACATCAGCTCGCTGCCGATCTGCCTGGGACTGCTCCGCGAGTCCCGCCACCGCTACATCGTGTTCTGCGACGACCTTTCCTTCGATCGCGACGACACAAGCTACAAGTCGCTCAAGGCGGTGCGCGAGGGGGGTATCGAAGGCCGGCCGGAAAACGTGATTTTCTACGCGACCTCCAACCGGCGTCACCTGATGCCGCGCGACATGATGGAGAACGAGCGCTCGACCGCTATAAACCCGTCCGAAGCGGTGGAAGAGAAGGTGTCGCTCTCCGACCGCTTCGGTCTGTGGCTCGGCTTCCATAATGGCTCGCAGGACGACTACTTCGACATGGTCCGCGGCTATGCCGCCTACCATCGCCTCGATATCGCCGACGACGCGCTTATCCGGGAAGCGCTCGAATGGTCCATGACCCGTGGGGGCCGGTCCGGCCGCGTCGCGTGGCAGTTCATCCAGCACCTCGCCGGCCAACTGGGACAGAGGCTCAGGGTCGAGTGAGGCGGCGTGGACGCAGCACCTCAACAGCTGCTGCTTCCCACCCCGCTCGGAATACCTCTAGGATGTACCCCCGACACAAACTGGGGGAAAGCGGATGCGGCGTCTCGAAGGCAAGGTTGCGCTGGTCGTAGGCGCGGGCTCCGTGGGGCCCGGCTGGGGAAACGGGCGAGCGATCTCCGTCCTGTTTGCGCGCGAGGGCGCACAGATCTTCGGTGCGGACAGGAGCCCGGAGGCGGCCGCCGAGACGCATCGGCTCATCAGCGAGGAAGGTGGCGCCGCGACGGTTGGTGAGGTCGACGTCACCGATCCCACCTCAATCGAAGCTATGGTCGAGGCCTGCGTGAAGGCTTACGGCCGCATCGACGTGCTGGTGAACAACGTCGGCGGCTCAGCACCGGGTGATGTCGTCAGCATGCCGGTCGAAGTCTGGGATCGGCAGTTCGACACCAACATCCGCTACGTGTTCCTCACCTGCAAGCACGTCGTCCCCCGTATGGTCGATCAGGGCGGAGGCGCCATCGTCAATCTTGCTTCGATCGCCGCGCTGGCTCATTTCGGCCCCGAGGTGGTCGCCTACTC